>DASXQN010000025.1:0-3920 GCA_036507155.1 Anaerolineales bacterium | reverse complement strand
AGAAGGTAAGCGAAACACCTGTTGAGGACGCGCCGCCCTGGGAGAAGCTGTTGACCGAGCCGGCGGAAGGCGAGGACGACGGTTTGATCGAGCAAGCCATCGGGATCGTGCGGAGTTCGCGGCGGGCCTCGGCGTCGCTTTTGCAACGACGGCTGCGAGTCGGATATCCGCGCGCCGCGCGCTTGCTGGATCAGCTTGAGGAGATGGGCATCGTCGGGCCGTCCCAGGGCGGGGGGCGCGAGCGCGAGGTGCTGGTGAGTGAAACGGACGACGAACTCGACGAGCCGGGGTAAAGTCCGATCGTTTCTTTTCGAGTATGATTGGGCAGTCTTATCAAGAGGCCGGAAGTGAAAAAGACTTTCACTGATCTATTGCGCGTCACCTTCAAGTGGGTCCTCGATCCGATCGGCGGCTTCCTCAACCGGATCGGCTTGACTCCCAACTCCGTCACGCTGCTGGGCGTGCTCGGCTGTGTTATCGCTGCGTATTTCGTGGCGCGCGGGCAGATCATGCTGGGAGGCATTGCCATGCTCCTGGCCTGGCCGATCGATGCACTGGATGGAACCATGGCGCGCTTGCGGGGTGAAGCCAGTGATTGGGGCGCCTTCGTCGATTCGGTCAGTGACCGCTATTCCGAGCTGATCGTCCTGGGCGCGTTGCTGTATTACTTCGCCGCTACCAGACAGGAGATCGCGCAGGTGGTCACCTTTGCAGCCGCGGCCGGATCGATCCTGGTTTCATATGTTAAAGCACGCGCCGAGGCCCAAAGCTTCAGCGCCAAAGAAGGGCTGCTGACCCGAGCCGAGCGCTATCTCGTTCTCGGCCCGGCCCTGCTGTTCAACATCCCCCTCGTGGGGGTATGGGTCATTGCCGTGCTTGCCAATCTCACAGCGTTGCAGCGCATCTGGGTCGTTCGCGCCCAGGCGCATGAGCGTATGCGAAAAACTCAGGAGACTACAAATGATTGATGGATTTCAGCTTGGTCCGTTGTACATTCGTTTTTATGGCATTGTCTTGATGCTCGGCGCGGTCGCCGGCGCGTGGTTGGCGACGCGTGAAGTCCGTCGCCGTGGGTCTGACCCGGAGATCGTCTGGGATCTGCTCATTTGGCTGATCATCGGCGGCGTGATCGGCGCGCGGCTCTGGCACGTCTTTACACCTTCGCCGAGCGCGTTGATCGTCGATCCCGTCACTGGCCAGCTTGTGAATCCGTATTTTGCAGGTGGAACCGTCCGCATACTGGACATCCTGTCGATCTGGAACGGCGGCCTTGGAATTCCGGGAGCGATCATTGGCGGTGCGGTCGCCTTGTACTACTACGCGCGCCAAAACAAGATTAATTTTGCGGAATGGGCGGATATCGGCGCGCCAAGCCTGGCGCTCGGGCAGGCCATCGGCCGTTTTGGCAATTACTTCAATCAGGAATTGTACGGCGCGCCGACGAACCTGCCGTGGAAGTTATACATCGATCCGGCCCACCGACTATCCGGATATGAGAACGTCGAATACTTCCATCCCTTGTTCGCATACGAGGCCATATTCAACCTCGCTAACATGTTCTTCCTGATCTGGGTGACGCGAAATTTCGAAGATCGGCTGAAGAAAGGGGATGTATTCCTGACGTACCTGGTCTTCTACCCAACCGTGCGGTTCTTCCTTGAGTTCGTACGGCTCGACTCCTCGCTGGTGGCCGGTGTCAACGCGAATCAAACGGTGATGGCCATTGTCGCGGTTGCGGCGGCAGCCGCCTTGATCTGGCGCCATCGAAGCAGCGCGCCCGCCGCCTCGCCGCGGGCCGGCACATCCCGAAGCGCCTCAAAGCTCACCCGGCAGGCGTCAGCCTCCGCGCCTGCACGCAAGGCTAGCGCGACGGCTAAGAAGTCTGCAAGCAAGAAATCCGCCCCGAAGAAGCGAGCTTCCTAACAAAATCGTATTCCGGAGAACCCGCAAAGGGTGTTATAAACAATGATTGCCTGCGCTCATCCTTGCGCAGGACCGTTGTCGCATTGACGCGGGAATTCGAAGCCGCTACGCTTTTTGGAAACACAATGATTGAAACCAGTGACCTGAGCAAACAATTCAACGATTTCTGGGCCGTGGATGGCGTGACCCTGTGCGTCAAGCCGGGGCAAATCCTCGCGTTGCTCGGGCAGAATGGTGCCGGCAAGACTACCACTGTCCGCATGCTGACCGCGCTGCTGACGCCCACACGCGGCTGGGCGCGCGTCGCGGGCTACGACACGGTTCGAGATGGCCATAAGGTGCGCGCGTCTGTAGGCGTGCTTACGGAACAGCATGGGCTCTACATGCGCATGAACGCGTACGAATACCTCGATTTTTTCGGAGAAGTCTATTCTCTGCAGCAGAATCTCCGGCGAAGCCGCAGCAACTACCTCTTGGAGTACTTCGGTCTGGCCTCCGCGGCAAAGCGGCGCATCGGCGAATACTCCAAGGGCATGCGGCAAAAGCTGGCGCTGGCGAGGGCGCTCATGCACGAGCCCGCGGTGCTGCTTCTGGATGAGCCGACGTCTGCAATGGATCCGGAATCTGCGCGCCTGGTGCGGGACGAGATCGCAAACCTGCGTTCGTCGCAGCGTTCGATCGTGATCTGTACGCATAATCTGGGCGAAGCTGAGACCCTGGCGGATATCGTCGCCATTATCTATCGGGGAAAGGTCCTTATGCAAGGAACGCTCGAAGAATTGAAACAACGTATCCTCGGCCCCACGGAGTATGAAGTGCAGCTGGCAACCACCTGGGATCCGGCGGGCTTGGAGCTGCCGCAAGGCGTCCAGATGGAGCGCTTGATCGACGGCAAGCTGCGATTCCGCATCGATCTGCCGGATTCGGCGAATCCTGAATTGGTGCATGCCCTGTCGGCCCGCAAGGCACCGGTGGTCGCGCTGCGTGAAGTGCCGCGCACGCTGGAGCAGGTTTATCTTAAGGTCATGGCTGAAGCACAAGCGGAGGCCGGCGTTGCGCCATAGATTGTTTCCCGTCTGGCTGGTTGCCCGCCGCGAGCTGCGGGATCAGTCCCGGGATTGGCGCGTGTTGTTTCCATTGATCGCGTTGACGATCACCTTCCCGTTCCTGATGAATGCGGTGGCGCGTCAGGCTGTGGAGTTCATCAACCAGTACGGCGCCAACCTGGTGATCGACCGCCTGGTGCCCTTCTCGATCCTGATCATCGGCTTCTTCCCGAACACCGTGTCGCTGGTGGTGGCGCTCGAGTCTTTTGTCGGGGAGAAGGAACGCGGCACGATCGAACCCTTACTCAGCTCTCCGTTGGAGGATTGGCAGCTTTACCTCGGTAAGCTTATCATCGGCGTCGTTACGCCGCTCGTCGGCAGCTATGCATCCATGGCGCTATACTTGCTCATGGTCTCGCGCCTCCAGCTCACCATGCCCGGCACGGCGACGATCTGGCAGTTGGTTGTGCTCACCAGCGCACACGCGCTCCTGATGGTGAGCGGCGCTATCGTGATCTCCGTTCAATCCACGTCGGTCAAGGCCGCCAACCTGCTGGCTTCCTTCGTGATCATTCCGGTGGCGCTGCTCCTGCAGGGCGAGAGCGTGCTGCTCTTCTGGGGAGATGCCGACGTGCTCTGGCTGGCGGTAGTCGGCGTCGTGATCGTCTCGGCGCTGCTCATCCGTCTCGGGATTGCACACTTCCAGCGCGAGTATTTGCTTGGGCGGGAGATCGATACGCTCGACCTCAAGTGGATGTGGCGGACATTTCAACGCTCATTCGCCTCCGAAGCGCGGTCGCCTCGTGAATGGTATCTCCGCGGGGTAATGCCTGCGACCCGACGCTTGGCGCTGCCCATGCTCCTGATGACCGGAGTGACGATGGTAGGAGTATGGCTTGGGTATCATTGGGTGATCCAGAACGTGCAAACCGTGATCGAACAAGCTTCGCC
>DASXQN010000024.1:0-4701 GCA_036507155.1 Anaerolineales bacterium | reverse complement strand
TGCCTCGCGGAATTTTGGATTGTAGCTTTCAAGGACCGGGATCAACGTGTGACGCAGCCGGTTTCGCAAGTATTCCGGCGACGCGTTGCTCCGATCGAAATGCGGCTGCAGGCCGTAGGTAGTGCAGTAGGCAAGGACCTCCTCGCGCCAAATTCCGAGCAGCGGACGCACGATCGGGATCGCCGAATCGAAGGTGCGCAGGATCGTGCGATAGCCCATGCCCTGCAGTCCGTTGAGCCCCGCGCCGCGCAGGAAATGCATCAGCACGGTTTCCACCTGATCGTCCGCGGTATGGCCGACGGCAACCGCCTGCGCGCCCGCCTGCCTGGCTTGCTCGAACAGGAAGCCATACCGCAGCGCGCGGGCGGCTTCCTCGATCGACAGTCCGTTTTTTTGCGCGTGCGCACTTACATCTGCACTTCCGACTACGCAGCGCAAGCCAAGCCGCGCAGCGAATTGCTCGACCGCGCCGGCCTCGTCGCCTGCCTCCGGCCGTATTTGATGATTGAAGTGCGCCACCAGCAATGGATAACCTGCCTGATGCAAGAGGTGCAGCAGACACAGGCTGTCCGGCCCGCCGGAAACGCCGACTACGATCAGGCGCCCCCGTTCAAGGTGGCACGCGCTTTGCAGGATGGATTCGATTTTTTCGAGCATGGCTCAATTAAAACACAAAGGACACAAAGTGTAGGGGCGAGGCATACCCTCACGGGCACACGTGCCTCGTCCCTACAACGGACGGCGCAGGCGCCTTCCGCTGCGAAAAATCAGATTTGATACAGCTCCACCAAAACGCCCCCGGTGCTTTCCGGATGGATGAACGCGTACTGCCTGCCGTCGTCAGCCTTGCGAGGCGCATCATTGATAAGCCGCACGCCCTTGGCCCTTAACTGCGTCAGCATGCCGAGGATGTCATCCACCTCCAGGCAGATGTGATGCATACCGGGTCCGCGTTTGGCCAGATACTTGGCGATGCCCGAGTCGTCGGAGGTCGGCTTGACCAGCTCCAGCTCCGATCCGCTGAGCGGCAGGAAGGCCACCTGCGATTTTTCGGTCGGCACGTCGCGCAGTTCGTGCAGCTCAAGGCCCAGCGCGTCGCGCCAAAACGATAGCGCAGCGTCCATGTCCGCTACGACGACGGCGACGTGGTTGATACTTGTTATCTTGGGCATGATTTCTGCTCCTGTAAACGTTCGAACGTTGAAACGTTGGAACGTTTAATCGCTCTAATGTTTCTCTAGCATATCGATGTATGCGCCCTCGAGCAAGTCGTCTCGGCTTATGCCGAGCTTGCGCATCAGATCCTCGGCAATCGCCTGCCCCTCGCTGTCGGACTGCCCATCCTGCATGACGACCTCCAATTCCAAGAAGTCCCCCAGGCCTTCCACGTGATCCAGGTGCACGCGTGTCTGTCCCACCAGGTAGAGATAGCGCGTCTTTTTGACCACGCCGCGCACGCCGTAAGCGAGCGTGAGGGTCGTTTTCAGGTTTTGCGGGTCGTCCGTTTCGAAGAGGTGATAATCCGAACGCTTGGGGCCGTCCTGATCTGCGCGTTCGTAGTAGATCAGTTGCGCGCGGCCCGCTGCGAGCACGCGCAGCTTCAGGCGGCCCTGCGGTGTGTTAAAGAAAGTATCCT
This sequence comes from Anaerolineales bacterium, assembly GCA_036507155.1. Classification (GTDB taxonomy): domain Bacteria; phylum Chloroflexota; class Anaerolineae; order Anaerolineales; family Villigracilaceae; genus DASXQN01. The sequence continues at coordinate 3,065 of DASXQN010000024.1, read as the reverse complement.
CCTGTTGGAGAATTGAAACGGGCGCGTCGGACAATTTCCCGGCGCGCTCGCGCAGCCCACCAAAATCACGGGCCCGCGCCTTGATCTCGATATTAGACGGCATGTGCCGTCCTTTCAGGATGCCTCATCCGCGGTAACTTTCACGTAGCGGACGCGTTTCTGCCCGAACAAGCCGAAGACCAGATGATAGATAGCATATAGCTCGAGGGCGAACGGCAAGTAGCCGCCGTAACCCAAGAGTGGCATCTCAAACAGGTGCAGCCCATTGCCCCACGCCACGGAATAGACCCATTTTGGGAATGCGTAGTAATTCCACATCTCCCAGAAGAAAGCCGTCAAGAGCACACCCAGCCACAGCGCGATCACCGGACGCCAATCCCCATCCTTGGTCCAGTCCGCCAGCGAGCGATGGCCGAGCCAGACGTTGAGCGGCTCGGAAATAAAGTACGGAGAGATCCAAATGAACGGGAAGAAGATCTTCGGCCAGATGAGCAGCAGCGCCAGCGTCACCCAGCCGAGGACGAAGAAGGTGATGGTCGTGATCCGATCCGGGCGCAGGATGGGGCCCCGGCGGAGCTTGCGCACAAAGTCAAAGCTGGAAAACAATTCGGCGCCGGCGAACACCGCCGGGATGACGGTCATAAAGCTGAGCGTCGTCCAGAAAGTGAACTGCAAGCTGCTAAGTTGATCCGCGCCCAGGTAAGTCCAGTTTTGTGTGCGGACGTTGAAGGCCTCGAACAGCCACCACACCGGCGCGGAGATGAGGAAGAGCCCAATGTATTTTCGCCAATCGCGAGTGAGGAGTGAAGTGCACGTTCGCGCAAGCACCAACGCGTCGATGGTCAAACAGTAACCCAGCCACATCGGAAAAAAGCCCCAGTGCGTGCGCACGCCGGGGAGCGTCCAGTTGAGAAACCAGAAGAAACCGGCCAGGCTCAGTCCAAGCCAGCCGTGCAAAGGAAACTTGGTTTTTTGGCTTTCAAAGACTGCACCCCCCGAGGTCGACCCGGCAGATTCCATGGATTCTCCATTAAGTGAGGACAAACGTAGCCCCGATTTTACTAGATTTACCCCGTTTTTCCTCGCATGTGCGATTTGCGATGATAGGAAGAGCGCCACGGCGGACGGGCCGCTCTAGAGGGAGCTCTGGCAGGCCGGAGACTTTGTTCCGGACGAGTTTGCGGCCCGGAAGAGTCTGCGCCGGTGGACACGCATGGATACCTGAAAATCGACAAACGCTGCGGTATTCAAATCAGCGAGCCGGAGCGAACGGAGATATTGCGAAGAATCTTAATCCAGGAAGAAAGCGGGTGATGCGCGCGGCTGCTAAAAACCAGTGACCACATATTCGCCCCACACGCCGCGCAGCGTATTGCAGATCTCGCCCAGCGTTACGTCCTTCTCCACAGCCTCAACAAATAGCGGCATGAGATTCTCTGTGCCCTGCGCTGCATCCCTGATTTTTCCTAATACCTGATCAACTAATCCCTGATCCCTTTTCTCTCTCAAACTCTTCAACTTCTGCCTCTGCCCGGCTTCGATGGCGGGGTCCACCCTCAAGCGCTCGAGCACGATCTCTTCCTCCACCTGGAACTGGTTCACGCCCACCACCACCTGCTCGCCCTTCTCGATGGCCTGCTGGGCTTCATAAGCCGCGTTCTGGATCTCGTTTTGCATGTAGCCGCGCTCGATGGCGGTCAGCGCGCCGCCCAACGCATCGACCTTTTCGAGATATTCGACGGCGCGCTTTTCGATCTCATCCGTCAGATATTCGATCAGGTAGGCGCCGCCCAGCGGATCGACCGAGTCAGCCACGCCCGATTCGTGGGCGATGATCTGCTGTGTACGCAACGCCACGCGCACGGCCTTTTCGGTCGGCAGCCAGAGCGCCTCGTCCATGCTGTTGGTGTGCAGGGACTGCGTGCCACCCAACACTGCGGCCAGCGCTTCGATCGTGGTGCGCACCACGTTGTTCTCCGGCTGCTGTGCAGTGAGCGTCGAGCCGGCGGTCTGGGTATGAAAACGCAGCTGCCAGGAGGCCGGTTTCTCCGCCTTGAAGCGCTCGCGCATGATCTTCGCCCACATGCGCCGCGCGGCGCGAAACTTGGCGATCTCCTCAAGCAGGTTGCTGTGCGAATTGAAAAAGAAGGATAGCTGCGGGGCGAATTCGTCCACGCCCAGGCCGGCTTTGAGCGCCGCTTCCACGTAGGCGATGCCGTTTGACAGGGTGAAGGCCACCTCCTGCACGGCCGTCGAGCCCGCCTCGCGGATGTGATAGCCGGAGATCGAGATCGTGTTCCAACCCGGGACCTCGCGCGCGCAATACTGGAAGATGTCCGTGATCAAGCGCATCGACGGGACCGGCGGAAAGATATACGTGCCGCGCGCCACATATTCTTTCAGGATGTCATTCTGGATCGTGCCGCGCAGTTTGCCCGGGTCCGCGCCTTGCTTCTTGGCGACGGCAATGTACATCGCCAGCAGGATGCCGGCCGGCGCGTTGATGGTCATGGAAGTGGACACCTTATCCAGCGGGATCTGATCGAACAACGCGGCCATGTCGTGCACCGATGAGATCGAAACACCCACCTTGCCCACTTCGCCCTCTGCGATCGGGTCGTCCGCGTCGTAGCCGATCTGTGTCGGCAAATCGAACGCGACGGACAGGCCGGTCTGTCCGTGATCTAGCAGGTAGCGGTAGCGTTTGTTGGATTCCTCCGCGGTCGAAAACCCGGCGTACTGACGCATGGTCCACAGCCGCGAGCGGTACATGGTCGGTTGCACACCGCGCGTGAACGGATATTCGCCGGGGAAGCCTAGTTGGGCGGAATAATCGGGCTCGTCTCCGCGTGGCAACATCACACGCGGCAGCTCGATGCCCGAGGACGTCTCAAAACCGGGCCGGCGCTCCTGGGTTTTGTCCAGGGATTTCTTCAGGACAGATTCTTTCCATTTTTTGTATTGTTCTTGAAGGCTCATCTTTTTCACCACTAAGAACACAAAGGGACACAAAGGTTTCGATTTTTTATCCTTAGTGTCCGGAGCCTGTCCTGAGCGATAGCGAA
>DASXQN010000023.1:0-3020 GCA_036507155.1 Anaerolineales bacterium | reverse complement strand
GGAAACTCCGTGGTGCGCTCCATTTTCCCGACGTAACCCTCGCCGACCTTGAGAAGGGATTTCGTGGCCTCCGCCGGCCCTGCGTGCTGGCCCGCGCCGATCACACCACCGCCGCTGCTGGTATACATGCTGGTCGTGCCGTCTGCCAGCGACACGATGGTCGCGGCGCCGCCCGGCTGCCCGAACTCCGTCAGCATTCCCCAGACATTAGGCTGTTCTGGAGATTGCTGCAGTCCCACTTCATTTGGGTCAAGCGCGAAGATCCGCCCTCGCAATCCCATGAAAACCTCGGACGGATCGGGCTTCGGCCTCTTTGAGAACCGCTTCTTCATTCTGTATGCATCTCCGACGATTGCGCGTTTTTGACGTACTTGTCGAAGAAATGCGCCGAACGTTCCATCACAGCCACCCAGGCATCGCCCACGAAAGAATGGGATTCCCCTTCATAACCGAAGAGCTCCGCCGGCTTGCCTGCGTCAAGCAGCGCCTCGTACAGTTTTTTTGACCACTCGGGCGGGGTGCCCGCGTTGGTCTTACCATCATCCGTCCCGTAGTTGATTTGAACCGGGGCGTTGACCAGGTCGAGGTTGTGAATCGGCGATATCTTTTCGAGCAGCGTGGCATCCGTGGAGGCATCGTAGTAGGCTCGCAGCAGTTCGGCAGGCAGGCTGAACGGCAGGACGTCCGAAGAATTGCATCCGATTTGCCGCTCCCCCTCTTCGACATTTCCAAAGCACCCCAGACCCCAGCGCGCCAACACGTCCGCGTCGTCTGCGCTGACCGTAGAGTAGAGCACCGCGGCTTTGAGACGTGAATCAATCGTGAGCACTTTCATAGTCACTCCCCCACCCATGCTGTGGCCCCAGATCCCGACGCGCGAGGCGTCTGCTTCGGGGATGGATGGCAGGGCATTCAGAAGATTGATCACATCGATGGCGAGGCCCGAGTAATACAGGCTCGGCCCGGCATCCGAGCCGCCCCAACTACGATAGTCCGAGGAGAGCGTGAGATAACCATGGCGGTTGAAGTACTCGGCCGCCCGGTCGGTCCCGTCACCGGATGCATACACGCTGCGCGCGAAGAACCCATGATTCATCACGATGACCGGGAATGGTGCATGGCCCTGAACCGGGATCTGCATGACCCCTGTAATCGTCAAGCCGTCGCTCGGATAATCGATCAGGTAGCGCGTGTAAACATCGGTCTCTTCCAGCTTCTCGCGAATGTGCACTTTGCCGCTGGTGAAATCATGTTGTCGCAATCCCTCGACCGTGTAGGGATATAGAGCTTGCAGCGTGGTCTGCGTAGGCGAAGGGATAGGCGTGATCGTCGCGGTGCCTGTCGCCGGGATGATCGTGACGTTGGGTGGTGGCAGCGTCCCAGGCGCGAAACCTGCGGGTCCCGCGCACCCAGACACAAGTAGGATGCACAGTAGCAGGACGATCGATCTCATCGACATTTCGTTTCTTAGCGCCAAGCAGCAAGTTTCGGTGACTCGCGCGGATCAGCCTTCGAGCAAATCCAGATCCTGATAATCACAGACCCGTATGCCTTCGCCCCGCGCTGACAATCCCTCCGCTGCATGCAGCAGTCGAAGTGCCACGGGTTCCTCGACGATCGCTTCTGCGCAATTGGGACATACGTTGGCCGGCACCGCGCGCAGCTCCAGCCGGACCTCGTCGCGGGCGAACCTCATCGACACCAGGCTGCTCCGCAATTCCGCCTGCCGGCAGATCAGGCAGATCATGGTTTGCGGCTCCTGAAATTGTCTCTCCATCGTTCGGGATCGGCAACGTAGACCGTGACCACTGTAGTCTGCCCCGACGCAGACTCCTCGGAAACGACGACATGGATCGGCAGCTTACCGCTCAGCCCGAAGAGCAGCTTTCCGGGCTCAGGCATTTCTGCTGAATAATCTTCGATGGTCTCGCCCGCCTCAATGACCCTGCGTACCTGCTCCACGGAGATTCCGCGCGTGAACATGCGCTGCAAGGCGTGCACACGAAACTGGATGCCCGTCATCGAAGAATACTCCCGGTCGAGATCGATCGCCGCATTCTACTCTTGAAAGCCGGTCCGGTACAACTCGTAATATACGCCTTGTCTCTCGAGGAGTTCGATGTGGGTTCCGTGCTCGGCGATACGGCCGCCCTCGATCACCACGATCCGGTCGGCATTTGTGATGGTCGACAGGCGGTGCGCGATTACGAAGGAGGTCCGGTCCTTGAGCAGGGTCGCCAACGCGGCCTGGATGATCTGCTCCGTCTGCGTATCGACGCTCGATGTGGCCTCGTCCAGGATCAGGATGCGCGGGTCCGCGAGCAGGGCGCGGGCGAAAGAGATCAGCTGCCGCTGCCCGACCGACAGCAGCACGCCGCCCTCCTCGACGGAGGTTTCATAGCCGTTTCGCAAGCCGAGGATGAAATCATGCGCCCCCACCGCCCTGGCAGCCGCCGTGACCGCCGCGTCGCCGGCGTCCAGGCGGCCAAACAAGATGTTTTCTTTAATAGTGCCATTGAACAGAAATGGATCCTGCAGGACGATGCCCATCTGACGGCGCAGGCTCGCCTGTGTCACATCGCGCAGGTCGTACCCATCGACGAGCACGCGGCCGCCGGTGGGATCGTGAAAACGTGCCAGCAGCTTGACGATCGTGGTCTTGCCTGCGCCCGTCTCGCCCACCAGCGCGACAACCTGTCCGGCGCGGATATCCAGCTCGATGTTGCTCAGGACCGGGGTCGGATCGTCGGAGTAGTGGAAGGAGACGTCATCGAACTGGACGCGCCCATTGATCATAGGCAGGCTCCGAGCGGCGGGATCGTCCTGAACGTCCACGGTGGTATCCAACAGCGCAATAATGCGCTCGCCGCCGGCCATGGTCGATTGCAGCGTGTCGAAGCGGCGGCTTAAGTCGCGGATCGGCTCAAAAAACCGGTCGATGTAGAGCACGAACGCGACGAGCACGCCCGCGGTCATGCGATCGCCCAGCACGGCCGTCCCACCCACCCAGACCACCAGTG
>DASXQN010000022.1:0-9407 GCA_036507155.1 Anaerolineales bacterium | reverse complement strand
TCCTCCGGTGGAGGTGCCTCGAACCCTTCCTCGGCTGTCGTCCCAAAGGCACTGCCCGCCTGGCTCGTATCCCACCATAAGACCGGCGGCTCCCAGACATACGGACCGTCCATCTTTACGCCGGCGTTGGAATTCGCCCAGGTGGCGACGTTATCGAGCGTCGGGTTTTGCCAGTGCAGATTCCCGGCAATGACCTTGTACTGGGCCAGGATGGTCGCAGACGGAATCTGGTCACTCCCGAAGGCCCAGACCAGCGAGCTGGCGTGGGCGCGCAGGGCGCGCATCTGGCTGTTCAGGGAGGCGTATCCCACCGTAAATTCCTCCGCGTTCCAGGTATTCCCGTTTTCCCATTTGCTGCAGCAAACGAAGCCCGGCATCAGCAGGATGCCTTCGCGGTCGGCGATGTCATAAAGCTCCTCGTTACCGAGATCGCCCTCGAAGCGCACGATGTTGAGGCCCATCTGCTTGACATACTTCATATGAGTCTCGTTCGTCTTGGTATCCCAGCGCCCGAACAAGTCCCACACATAGCCGCCGCCGCGGTAGAGTATGTTCTGACCGTTAATCCTGTACCCGGCAAATGAGGTGCCGTTCACGGTGGTGCGATAATCGGTGACCTGGCGCACGCCAAACTTAATCGACCTGGTATCCCACGTCTGCCCGCCGGTTGTGAACGAGACGCTCAAATCGTACAGCTCGGGCGCGCCGAACTGATAGGGCCACCAGATGGCCGGATTGGAGACATGCAGTTGTGTGAACGCGGCCGGGTCGAAGGTGATCTCGCGACGCTCGTTCGGATTCAGCAAGATGTTCTGGCTGAAGTTGATGGATGGATAGCCGGACTTCGTGATCGTGCCGGCGACTGTCCCGCTGATCACCGAGTTCGTCCCGTTCAGCGCATCGACATAAACCGTTAGATCTGCTGAGTTGGTGGAGGGCAGGGGCAGCACCGTCTTGACGTACGGATCCCGAAGCACCACGGCGCCGGAAGTTTCCAGTAAGACCTTGCCCCAAATACCGGCTTGCATATCCGGCGCTTCCGGATTCCAGTCCACGGTGCAGAAGGAAAGATTGTTACATCCATGAGCAGGCGGCGTAACCAGCACAGCCACCGCGTTGGCCGCGCCCGGATGGATGATGCTGGTCACGTTGTACTCGTGCACGACCATCGTGCCGACCGCGTTCGCATCAAGTTGCACACCGTTGAGCCAGATCTGGGCCCGATAGCTGACGCCCTTGAAGCGCAGCCAGAATTGCTGCCCGGCCACACCCGACGGCGCATTGAACTGTCCGCGATACCACCAGTTCTGGCTGGTCAGATCAGGGACCGACTGCAAGTTGGTGCCAAAGAAGACGTCCTGGTAAACGTTGTTCGCCACCAACCCGGCCATGACCGTGGACGGTACGGTGATCTGATACCAGCTGGCGGCGTTGTATCCAGGCTGCGCGATGGTCGCGCCGGTGTCACCGACATTGTTAGCAGAGATCAGCGTCCAACCCTGTGTCAACTCTGTAGAAGTGACCGCAGGCGCGGGGCCAGGGGTCTGAGTCCCGCCGGGCGTGGGAGTCGGCCCGGGCGGGGTGGGAGTCGCTGCGGCCGGGGTGGGAGTCTTCGTCTTTGGAGCCGGATCGACACTGGCGGAGGCCCGGGTTGCATTGGCCACAAGGATGGTCAACGCAAGCCCAAGGACCAGGAAAATGTGTAGGGCGCGTTTCGTTTGCATGGTGAACCTCCCTCGATTTCATTTGGATTGGCGATCGGACGACATGGCATGCTGAACCGCGCGCAGCACTGCGGTGGCCCGCATGCCTCTCAGCGGGCACTTGTGAATTTCGGCGGGGCCATAAAAAACGTATGGTATTTGTGGATCAGTCACCTCCTCGACATACGAGATGCCGTCTCTTATCCCTTGACCGCACCGGCCGTCAGCCCGCTGACGATGTAGCGCTGGAAGATGAGCGCCAGCACCACCGGCGGCACGGCCGCCAGGATGCCGCCCGCCATCATGCCGGTGATGTTCACCGCGTAGCGGCCCACGAATTCCGCGATCGCCACGGGCACGGTCTTGGCGGCCAGCGTGTTGGTAAAGATCAGCGCATAAAAGAATTCGTCCCAGGCGAGCAGGAACACGAACATGGCCGTCGAGATCAGCCCCGGCACGGAGATCGGGATCACCACGCGGAACAGGATGCCGAGCCGGTTGCAACCGTCGATGCGGGCGGCGTCCTCGAGCTCGATCGGCACCGTCTGAAAAAAGGCCGCCATCATCCAGATCGCGAACGGCAGCGCGAAGCTCATGTAGGTGAGGATCAAGACGATCGGTTTGTTGATCAAGTGCAGGCTGGAGGCAATGATGAAGAGCGGCAGCACCAGCGAGATCTCCGGGATCATGCGCGTGCCGAGGATCCCGAGCTGGATGCGGCGATTGAACCCGAATGGGATGCGCACCAATGCATACGCCGCGAAGCTGCCGATCACCAGGCAGATGACCGTGACCGCCGAGGCCACCTTGATCGAATTCAACAGGGATACCGCGTACGTGCGCGGCACCGAGGAGGCAGCCTGGCTTGGGAAAAAGATATCCAGGTAGTTCTGCAGGATCGGATGCTGGGGGAACCAGTGCGGCGGTACGCTGAATAATTCCACCTGCGTGGACAGGCTGGCGTTGAACAGCCAGAGCAGCGGCAGGAAAATGAACAACAGCACCGGTATGGTGAGCAGGAACAGGAAGAGCTTGTTGATCAGCTTTCGGGATGGCATCACTGGCTCTCCTCGGGCCGATACAGGATGCGAATATAGACGAACGCCATGAGAATGGTAAAGATGGAGATCAGGAAGGACAGCGCCGCGCCGATCCCCTGTTTACCGTACGCAAATGAATTCAAATAAGTCAGATAGGATATGGTGATCGTTCGGAAGGCCGGCCCGCCGCTGGTGATGATATAGACGATGTCGAACACACGGAAGGCTTCCACTGTGCGCACGATCAGCGCCACGAGAATGGCCGGGCGCAGCAGCGGCAGGCGCACATACAGGAAGCGTTGAAAGGCGTTTGCGCCGTCCATCATGGCGGCTTCGTTCAGCTCTTCGGGCAGCGTGGCCAGCGCGGACTGCAGGATCAGCGCCACGAACGGCATGGTATGCCACATGTCCGCCAGGATCACCAGGTTCATGGCCATGTCCGGCATGGACAGCCAGGCCACGTAGTGCTTGATCAGGCCGAGCTGCATCAGCAGACCGTTCAACGCGCCGAAGTCGGCGCTGTAGATCCAGCGCCACATGGCGCCGTTGACGATGGTGGGAACCGCCCACGGGATGATCAGGCTGAAGCGCAGGAATTGCCAGCCCGGCGGATGCGAATGGATCAACTGCGCGATCGCCAGCCCCAGGATCAACTCCAGCCCCACCGAGACGAGCGTGAAATGCATCGTGCGGCCGATGGTCTCCCAGAAGACCTGATCGCCGAGCATCGTCAGGTAGTTGGTGAAACCGATGAAGGTGCGCGTCTGGTTGATCCCGGTCGGCGCATCCAGAAAGCTCAGAATGAACGTCGAGATGATCGGCCAGATCGTCACACCCGCGATCACGATCAGGCTCGGGGCCAGCAGCAGCCACGCGATGCGCGCATCCTGATCACGCAGGGAGAGCCGTGTGGCGGCGGGCAGTCCGGGATTCTTATTCATCGGTGAAAAAGAGGTGGACCTGCGCATCAGCGCAGGTCCACCCTGACTCTTCGCGACCGGCTATTGGCCGGCCAGTTCGATCCACTTGGCGGCGGCCTCATCCAGCGCCTGCTGCGGGGACTTCGTACCCGTCAGGGCTTCCTGGATGGCCAGCTGCAGCGCGGCCGAGGCCTCGTTGTAGTAGGCCACGGTCGGCCGTTCGTTGGCATACGGGAACTGCCCCAGGAAGGCGGGCACGGTTACCGGGTTGCTCGGATTGGCGGCTTCCAGTTTGACCAGGTCGTCGCCCTCGAAATCGGCAGTCCAGATGGGCAGCATTTCGGCGGAGTACTTGGTCTGCACTTCATTGCTCGAGAGATAGGTGAGGAACTTCCAGGTCTGATCGGCATAGGGCGTCGTGGCCATCACGCCGAACGAACTGGAACCGTCCACGCTGGAGCCCTCGATCCCCGCCGCGCGGCCGGCTTCGAATACCGGCATCGGCGCAAAGGCGGCCTGCCCCACGATCTGGGACTTGGAGGCATCGTTCGAATCGCTGTACTGGAACAGCCAGTTCACGGCGAAGGCGCTCTTGCCGGCCAGGAAATCGGCCTCGACGGCCATCTCGTCAGACGAGATCGCGCTCGGGTTGCTCAGGCCGTCGTCCAGGGTCTGCTTCATCCAGGTCAATATCTCAACGCCCTTGTCGTTATTGAACGCGGGCTTGCCATCCGCATCCACGAAGGCGCCGCCGTTGCCGAACAGCAGCACGGCGAAGTCGCAGGTCACGCCTTCCTTCTGATTCCAGGACCAGGTGATCGGAAATTCAGCCAGGCCCTGGTCCTTGATGATCTGGGCCTGATCGGCCAGTTCTTCCCAGGTCGTCGGCGGCGCGGTGATGCCGGCCTGCGCCAGAATGTCCTTGTTGTACATGAAATACTTCACATCCATCAACCAGGGCATGCCGTAGATCTTCCCGTTGCGGGTGACGCCGTTCCAGGAAGCCGGGAAGATGCCGGCCTTCATCTCCGGGGTGACCCGGTCGGTGACGTCAAGCAGATATCCGGCCTTGATGAACTCGTCCGGCCAGATCACATCGATCAGGACGGCGTCATAGGCCGGCGGATTGGCAGCCATGCCGGTCACGATCTTGTCGTGCACGAAATCGTATCCGAGATACTCCATGGACACCTTGATGTCCGGGTTCTGCGCTTCGAAGTCGCGCGCGATCTGATCGATCTCGGCCGGCTTCAATCCGGCCTGATCCATGGTCAGGATATGGATCGTCACGGGGCCGGAGGCTGCCGGCTTGGGAGCGCAGCCTATCATCCCCGCCAGGACGATCAACGCCAGGGCCAACAGGCTGATCTTATGAATGGTTCGCATTGTTTCTTCTCCTTTTGTAAAGCTTCAAATTTCACTCTTCTCCAACGGACAGTTCGGACGGAATTGCGGGATGCACACCTCCTTCCTCAGGACAATTTATGCACAATGTAAAAATTGGAAGTATTATGCAGGACGGTTACGATGGCCCCCATGACTGTCGCGCGCAGGCCGAGGTTCGAGACCACCAGCGGCGCGGGCGCCGGCATGGTCCCCTGCATGCGGCGCGCGATCGGTTTGACCAGCACGTCCGCCAGCCGCGACTGGCCCGAGCGCAGCACGATCAGCTCCGGATCGAAGGAAACGGATAGATTTGCAACGGCCAGCGTCAGGTAATCCACGACCTGGTCCATGAGCGTGCGCGCCCACGCCTCGCCGCGCGCGGCCGCCTCGACGATCTGCTCGCCGGACGTGGCCCGCGCCGCGGCTTCCGGTTGCGCGGCCAACGCCTCCTGGGCCTGCTTCACAATGCCAGTCACCGAAGCCATGCTCTCGAGCGCGCCGAAATCCACGTAAGTGTGGCCAAGGAATTCGCGGCCGGGGATCATGTGGCCGATCTCGCCCGAGGCCTCGCTCGAGCCGCGGTACAGGGTGCCGTCGATAATGATGCCGGCGCCGACGCCCGCTCCCACGGTGATCAGGATCATGTTCTTCACGTTCTGACCCGCCCCGAACCAGAATTCGCCGAGTGCTGCCAGGTTGACATCGTTGTCCACGGTGATCGGGAGTTTGTAGCGTTCGTGCAGACGCGCCTTGAGCGGAAAGTCCCGCCACTTGAGCGGGTACGCCCACTTGACGATGCCGGCGCGATGGTGCGTGATCCCGGGAGCGCCGACACCGATGCCGCGCACGCGCCGGCCCGCAAGCTCGGACCGCGCCAGCAGGTCGTCGATCAGTTTTTCCAGGAGCGCGTAGCACTCCTCGCCCGCCGCGCCGCGCCGCTCCAGGTCCACCTCGGCGATGATATGACCGCCGATGTCGGAGATGGCGCCGTAGAGGTTGGTCCCGCCCATATCCACGCCGAGCACCACGTTCCCGTCCGCGTTGAACTCAAGCAGCGGGCGGCGGCGTCCGCCGGTCCACTCGCTCTCGCCCTGGGGGCGCACAAAACCATCCTCGATCAGGGTATCCACGATGCGCATGACGGTCGGCAGGCTGATCTCCAGGCCTTTGGCGATGGTGGTACGGGCGATCGGACTCTCGCGCCGGATGATTTCCAGCACCGCGGAACGGTTAATTCCGCGCATTTCGGCCGCCGTGATCGTCCGTTGTTGGATCATAAAGAGGGGTCCGCCAGTCCTCAGGTGATTACTTACACGCTGTAATACTTACTTACACCAAGTTAATTATATTGTAGCGACTTCCAGGCAAAAGTCAACTAGGAAAACCCGCGGCGGACGAGGGGCGGGGGCTGGGCGGACCCGCCCACGGACAGGCCCGCCCAGTTTTCTCTACTGCCGGATTACTTGTTGTAGATCGTGTTGAGGTCGTCGACCATCTTCTGCCACTCGGCGTCGAAGTCGAGCTTATCCGGCGGGGTGTTGCGGATCAGATCGTAGAACGTCTGCTGGCGGTTCCAGGCCTCGTTCCAGTTCGGCTGGTATTGCTCCGCGCTGGGGTTATCGGGATAGGCCAGGCCAGCCTCGAAGACGTCCCAGGTCTCCGGTTTCACGAACGGAAACTCAGTGCTCTTGGTTGCGAAGAACGCTTCGGTCTTGCTGGCAATGGCCGGCATCGCGCCGTAGACCGGCAGCAGTTTGTCCGCTCCGGTGGTGATCAGGTAGCTCACGACCGTGAAGGCCGCGGCCGGATTCTTCGTGGCCTTCAAGATCCGGAAGGTATCCGCATCCACGCGACCATGGACCTTGCCGTCCGCGCTGGTGGGCAACGCCGCGGCTTGGAATTCCAGGCCGCTTGCCTTGAATTCATCCAGGCAGCACGTGTACCAGATCGGGCTGATGGCCATGGCGGCCTTGCCGCTGTTGAACATATTGCCGTTTCCGAATTCGGGCGCGTCGGCCAGGGCGCCGATGGCAACGAAGGGCTGTTCGCCCCACATGCCGTCATAGATCCACTTGTTCGCCTCTTTCCAGCTATCGGGAATGGTGGACTGGTAGTTGCCCGGCGCGTCGCCCGAGACGATATCGGCCGCGCCGGCGTAATAGCTGCCGACGTAGTTGACGTGGGTCTGTTCGTTCGGATAGTAGCCCACCTGTCTGAGGTGATCGCGATCGAAGCCGGGCTCGGTGGAGTTCGCCCCGTTCACATCCAGCGTTAATTGCCGGGCGATGTCCACCAGGGTATCGTAGTTCCACTCTACTTCGCTGCCATCCGGCATGACATATTTCTCGCCGTATTTGGAGGGCGGATAGCTCAAACCGACCTCATCGAACATGGCGGGCACATAGAATACGGCCGCGGGGAACACCGCGAACGGCAGGCCGACCTGGCCCTCTTCCGTCTGGTAGAAGGCCACCAGGGCCGGATCGAAGACGCTCGTGTCGAAGCCGCTCTGCTCGATGTACGGACCCATGTCCAGCCACTGACCGTAGAATGCGGCCGAACCGCCCCACCCCACCGGGCCGACGATGTCGGGCCCTGCGCCGGACGAGATCTGCGTGGCGAGCGTATCGTAGGCCGCCTCGTAAGGCACCACTTCCAGCACCAGTTCGATGTCACTCTGGGAGGCGTTGAAGTCCGCCACCACCGCTTCCTGGGCCGCGATCTGCTCGGGATTGGTCCCGGTGCCGAGGCCGACGAACCAACGGACCTGGGTCTTGCCAGTCGTTCCAGGTCCCGGGGTTTTCCCGCCGCCGCAAGCCGTCATCACGATGGCGGCCAGCACGGTCAGGACCATCAAGATCTGCAGTTGCTTTCTCATGAAATCTTCTCCTCTTCTTGTCTCGTTTGGTTGAAGTCCGGATCGTTGAGCATGTTCATATCTGGTAGCGTGATCACCTCCTTTTTCTGCACAGCGCCTGCAGCTTCGCAAGACGCGTCGATCAGGATTGTGGATGCCCTCCGTGGCTCCACGCGCCGAACGTCGAATAGATGCGGTCCTTCACATCCAGGATGAATTTCTCTGTGACCGGCTTTGCATCTGCGATCGTGTACCAAAGTTTTGCGTAGCGCACATACCAGGCCAGCTTGCGCATGGCTTCGGCCGCCTGATCCCAGGTGAGGCCCATCGCCTCGGGACGAATGTCCACCCCGGCGCGATGGATGGCGGCCAGCATTTTCTCAGCATCGTTGTCCTGGAGGGCCGAGCCGATAAAGATGCCCAGGCACACCGGCTGGCCGTGGATGAAGTGCCTGCCTGTGAGATATTCAAGCGCATAGAAAAAGAAATGATCGATGCCCTCGATGTGGCGCGGGTTCCAGCCGGCATTGTGAAAGGTCGCGCCGCCCCAGCGATTCGCCAGCATGAGCGTGTGGATGCCTTGTTCGTTGACCGCCCGGATGTTATCCAGATCGGACATGACGGTCTCCAGTTGCACGCGGGCCTCGGCCACCAGCCGCTGGTCGTAAGGCCACTGGGGCTCGGTCTTGCCCATCTCGTGGGCCAGCTTCCAGTCGTAGTGCGCGGTGTGATAACAGAGCACCTCGCAGATGCCGCTGCGGTTGAACTGCGCCGGCGCGCTTTGGATCACGTCGAAATCCACATACACGGCCTCGGGCACGGCCCAGCCCATGTAACGGACCGTGCCGCCCGTGCGCAGGCCGGCGCGATGGCCGAACGGCGCGTTGACCGTCATGGCGGTCGGCACCTGGAAAAGCGGCAGGCGCCTGGTCCATGCGAAGAACTTGGCCACATCGAGCGCCTGTCCGCCACCCAGGCCGATGACGCTGTTGCATTGCGGCAGTTTCTCAACGGCGCGATAGAGGTCGTCGACGTCGAGCGTGTTCACGAAGTACACGCCGGCCAGATGCGCGTCAAAGAATCGTTCGAATTTCGGCCACAAGTCCTGCATGGTGACCACCAGGTAGGGCTGGTGCACGAAGTTGGGCAGCTCCGCCACCAGGTTGCGGCCAAAGACGGTTGTGAATTCGTGACCCGAATCTGTCATGTTCTCCAGCCCCGGCGCCTAGTTAACGACCTTCAGCCAGCCGCCGTCCACAAAATAGGCGGAGCCCACGCAGTAGCTGGCACGCGGTGAACAAAGGAAAACGAAGAAGTTCGCCAGCTCCTCGGGCGTGGCAAAGCGGCCGATCGGCGTATTGTCTTTGGCGACCTGCTCAAGATATCCCTCCCAGGTGGTGTCGGTGTCCTGGCTGAGCATTTTGGCGGTCTTCACCCAGTCGGGCGTCATGATCAGCCCCGGATTGACGGTGTTGACGCGGATGTTGTATTGAATGAATTC
>DASXQN010000021.1:0-5373 GCA_036507155.1 Anaerolineales bacterium | reverse complement strand
GAGGAGGCCTTCCGCGACCACTGGGGCCACACGCCGGGGACTTTCGAGCGCTGGCAGCACTGGCTGACCGGCCGCCCGGATTTCGACCCGACGCTGTGGCTGATCGCGTACGACACTTCCAGTGCAGGCGGCGACCAGATCGCCGGCTACTCCCTGTGCAAGTACCGTATGGGGATCGGCTGGGTGGGCACACTGGGCGTTCGCCGGTCCTGGCGCAAGCAGGGACTGGGGCTGGCGCTCCTGTATGCTTCCTTTGGGGAGCTGTACCGGCGCGGAAAGCCGGTCATCGGCTTGGGCGTGGACGCCGCCAACCCCACCGGAGCGACCCGTCTATACCAAAAAGTAGGCATGCAGGTGGCCAAAGAGTACGTCTTTTATGAAAAAGAATTTCGTTCAGGTCGGGAGCCGGCCGAAGAAGGATAGTATAATTAGGGGAAATACTGGTCGTGAGGGTCCGCACGAGCGGACCAAGGCCAGCAAACATAAGGAGGCTCCATGATGAACCTGCGTTGTTCCTACTGCCAGACGCTTTACACGGTCGGCCGCGACGAGATGCTGGCTGCCCTCCAAAAGATGGATGAAGAACACCTCAGCCATTACGACACGTTTTGTCCCCGCTGCCGGCGTGCCAACCCGGTCCCGCGCGAGCGCATGGAATGGGCGTTCCCCAACTGGCGTCAGGCTCTCGAAGAGAAGAAGATCGGGCAGCCCGCCGGCGCTACCTCCAGTCAGATGGCCGGATCGTCCTCCCCGGCGTCCACGTCCAGCGGCATGCAGCCCCGGCCCGCGTCCGGCAATGAAACGCCGCGGCCCATGAGCACGATGCCCAGCCAACCCTCCAAGCCCGCTCCCGCCATGAGCTCGGCAAGCTCGTCCAGCATGGCCGCCAAGCCGGCCGCGAAGCCAGCTGCCAAAAAGGCCGCGAAGAAGGCCGCCAAGAAGCGGACCCGCCCTGCCAAGAAGGCTGTCAAGAAAGCCACGAAGAAGACCGCCCGGAAAGTCGTAAAGAAGGCGAAGAAATCCGCCAAGCCCGCGGCCAAACGCGGCGCGAAGCGCTCCGCGCCGAAGAAAGCCAAGAAGGGCAAAGCGAAGTCCAGAAAGTAAGACGCCGGTGAAAAACGCATTCGCTCCGTTGCAGGGCTGACCCGGTCTGCCTTGCAACGGAGTTGATCGAGTGCAATTTCGTACCGCGCGCAGTTCGCTGCTCGGGGACACCGAGCCGGCGCCGCGCACAGCGCCGAATGGCTTCGGGTCGCGCGGCCTGAGATCCGCCGCTTCGACGCTGAGCGCCTGACGCAACCCATCACTAGCTCACATGAGAAAGAATTTATGAAGATCACCTGCTGGAATTGCCAGACGACCTATAGTTTGAAAAATGCCTCCGTGGATGCCGCCCTGGCCGCCATGGACCAGGCGAAAGTCGGATTTTATGATGTTCACTGCCCGAAGTGCGGGAAAGTGAATCGTACCGTACGCGCGGACTTTCAGAAGACCGAGAAACCCAAGGCGCGCGCCGGCGATGGTAGAAAAGCCAGACCCAAGGTAAAAGAAGCGCGCACAAAGAAAAAGGTCTACAAGGGCCGGTAAGTTGCATGCCCTTTAGAGCTGTCTTCTTCGACCTCGGCGGCGTGATCGTACGCACCGAGTATCAGGCTCCGCGCCAGCATCTGGCGCAACGGCTGGGTATGGAGTACGACGACCTGACGCGCGCTGTGTTCGACAGCGAAAGCGCGCGCAAAGCCTCGGTCGGGACGATCACGGAGGACGCCCACTGGGCTGCGCTGGCCGGCAAACTGCGCCGGCCGGCATCCGAGATGGCCGCAGTGCGCGCCGAGTTCTTCGCCGGAGATGTGCTCGACCTGGCGCTGGTGGATTTCATCCGCTCGCTGCGCCCCCGCTACAAGACCGGATTGATCTCCAATGCCTGGGATGGGTTGCGCCCCTATCTTCTCAGCCAAAAGCTTGAGCAGGCCTTCGACGTGATGATCATCTCGGCGGAGGCGGGGCTGGTCAAGCCCGAGGCGGGGATCTTCCAGCTTGCGCTGGAACAAGCCGGGGTGGCCGCGCGCGAAGCGGTCTTCGTGGACGACATGCCCGAGAATATCGAGAGCGCGCGCGAGGTCGGCATGTCCGGCATCCTCTTTCGAGACCGCGACGCGACCGTGCAACAAATCAATAAGTTGCTCAAGCAGTAGGAGCCGGCCAAAGATGTGGCGTGCCGCTCCGCGTTTTCCCGCACGACCATGAATCGATCGATATCCGTTCAACCCATCCCCCGCGATCTCGGTGATGGGTTGATTCTTCGCCGCTCGAGCCCCGCCGATGCCGATGCGTTGGCGGATTTTTGTAGCCGCGTCCACAGCGAGCACGGAATGGACAAGCCCGATCATCGCATCGCGGCCTGGACGCGCGACCTGCTCACCAAGCCCCACCCGACCTTCCACGCTGACGACTTCACGGTCGTCGAAGAATCCGCCACCGGCCGCATCGTCTCGACGCTCAACCTGATCTCACAAACGTGGGCCTACGAAGGCATCCCGTTCGGCGTCGGACGGCCCGAGCTGGTGGGCACACTGCCCGAATATCGCAAACGAGGACTGGTACGCCTGCAGTTCGATGAGGTCCATCGCTGGAGCGCGGCCCGCGGCGAGATGGTGCAAGCCATCACCGGCATCCCCTTTTATTATCGCCAGTTCGGATATGAGATGGCGCTCGACCTGGCCGGCCGGCGATTCGGATACGAGGCGCACGTCCCCAAACTTAAAGAGGGTGAAGCGGAGGCCTTTCGGATCCGCCCTGCCGTTGAAGCGGACCTGCCCTTCATCTCCGCGCTCTATGACCAGGCGCAGCGACGTTACGCGCTCACCTGCGTGCGCACGCCCGAGATCTGGCAGTATGAATTGAACCGGCAGAGCGAGGCCAGCGATGAGTATTACGGGATCCACGTGATCGAAGAACTCTCCGGGAAATTCATCGGCTATCTACAACATCAGAATTATCTGAATTCGACTGCCCTCTCCGCGCTGAGCTATGAGATCAGCCCGGAGGCTTCCTGGCTGGAGGTTACGGCTTGCGTGGTGCGCTATTTATGGAGCACCGGCAAGGCCTTCGCCGCGTGCGACACGCGTGAGTTCAACTCGTTCGGATTCATGCTGGGCGCAAAACATCCCGCGTATGAGGCGCTGGGCGATCGCCTGCCGACCGTGCGCGATCCGTATGCCTGGTATATGCGCGTGCCAGACGTGCCGGGTTTTCTAAATCACATCAAGCCGGCCCTGGAAAAACGGCTGGCTGGGTCGGTGGGCAGGCAGTCCAGCCGCGAGCTGAAACTGAACTTTTATCGCAACGGGGTCAGGCTGGTGATCGACAATGGGCGCATCCTGACGATCGAAGCGTGGGCACCTGCCATGCTCCCGGATGAAGGGGATGCATCGTTCCCGGGCCTCGCGTTCCTGCTGGCACTCTTCGGTTACCGCTCGTGCACGGAACTGAAGGATTTCTACGCGGATTGTTTTTGGGAGGAAGAAGAAACGGGCATTCTGCTGGATTGCCTGTTCCCGAAAAAACTTTCGGATGTGTTTCCGATTGCGTAGAGCAGAGAATAGAGAATGGAGGACTAGAGAAGAACTTTACATAGGAAGGTCCTCCAATTTGCATTCTCCATTCTGCCTTCTGCATTTCCTTCTTCCCACTCTCTACTCTCCATTCTCTTGTCTCTATTCTCTTCCCTTCTATGAACAAGCTTTCCCCAACCCGCGTCTACCTCTTCATTGAATTTGCCGCCTCGGCCCTGTTCGGCATGATGTTCGTGACCTCCTCGCTGTATGAGGTCATCGTGGCCGGGCTGACGCCGTTGCAGCTGGTGCTGGTGGGGACCACGCTCGAGGCATCAGTCTTCCTATTTGAAGTGCCCACCGGCGTCGTGGCGGACGTGTACTCACGGCGGCTGTCGATCATCATCGGATACATCCTGATGGGCCTGGGCTTCCTGGTCAAGGGATTCTTTCCGGCGTTTCTGCCCATCCTTCTGTCGCAGGTCATCTGGGGGCTCGGTTACACCTTCACCAGCGGCGCCAGCCAGGCCTGGATCACGGACGAGATCGGCGAAGGACCGGCCAACAAACTATTCCTGCGCGCCACGCAGGTGGGCTTGTTCGCGTCCGTTATCGGGATGGGATGCGCGGCCTTGATCGGCGGGAACGATACCGGCCTGCCGATCAGAGTCGGCGCGCTGGGCGTGATCGGCATCGGCTTCGCGCTGATGCTGCTGATGCCGGAAACAGGTTTTCATCCCACGCCGCGCGAAGACCGCAACACCTGGCAGCACATGTGGCACATCTTCACGGCCGGCGCGGCGGTGGTGCGCGCACGCCCGCGCCTCATCACCATCCTGGGTATCGGCTTGTTTTACGGACTGTACAGCGAAGGCTTCGACCGGCTTTGGGTGAAGCACCTGCTGGATCATTTCGACCTGCCGATCCTGATGGGAAGCAACCCGGTGGCTTTCTTCGCGGCCCTGCGCGTGATCGGCACACTGCTGACGGTGCTGGCGGTGCGATTCGTGGGGAAGCGTGTGGATTCGAATGACTCGCTCGCCATCGGACGCGCGGTCCTGATCGTGACGGCGGCGATCTCGATCGCGATGATCGGTTTCGCACTCTCGCCGTATCTCCTCCTGGCCCTCGGCCTGTATCTTGTGATCGACGTGCTGCGCGATGTCCACGGTCCGCTGCACACCGCCTGGGTCAATCAGAAGCTGGACTCCAGTGTGCGGGCCACGATCCACTCGATGAGCGGACAGGTGGACGCCATCGGGCAGGTGGCGGGCGGACCGACCGTGGGGCTGGTGGCGCGTTTCGTCTCGGTGGCGGCTGCCATCGCGGCCTCCGGCCTGATCCTGTCGCCCGCCCTGTTCCTGATCGGGCGCGCCAACTCCCAGTCCGCGCGTGAGGCGGCGGAGCCGTTGATCGAAGTCCCCGATTGATTCTTAAACACCAAGGACACCAAGAGCACAAAGGATTTCTCCTTCGTGTCCTTGGTGTCCTTGGTGTCCTTGGTGTTTAAGCACTTCTATGATCCGCGCGCCAGGAGCGCCTGCAGATCGTTTTCCACATCCCGGCGGGCGCGGATCGCGATCGGCGCCAGCAGAAAATGGCGCAACGTGGCCTCGTCCTTGCCTTTGCGATAGAAATCCCGGAACATCTCGATGGCCGGGAATGTATTGCCTTGATAGCGTTCGATGCGGACCTCGTCGCCGGCCTGGACGAAGCCCTCCACCACCACGCGGCAGTACAGACCCGGGCGCTCGGCGCGGCGGAAGCGCTTCACAAAATACGGATCGCCCATGCGGGCGGCCAGCGTTGCGCATGGAAT
>DASXQN010000020.1:0-3036 GCA_036507155.1 Anaerolineales bacterium | reverse complement strand
CTATCACGCTGGTGAGTGAAGCTGCTCTGCGGGATCTGCCGGACGAGGTCGAGGTGCAGCCGATGCGTGCTATGAATGCGGTGCTGTCGTGGGCGGATTATGTGGCTGCAGATGTGGGGCGCGAGTCACTTTCCACACTGGCCGCGGTGTATGAAAGTGGATTCAAGGGGGACGCACAGGTGTTGGTGCGCACGCCGATGCCGTGCGCCGGGCTCGCGGATTGTGGAGTCTGCGCGTTGACCGTCGTGCGCGGCTTCGCGCCAGGCGCCGCTTACAAACTAGCCTGCAAAGATGGCCCGGTCTTCGACCTGGCGGAACTTGCGTTTAGCCCTCAGTAAGATCCTGATCAGCGGGGATAATCCAACAGTGCACGCACGATCTTTTCAGCCGCGTGCCCGTCGCCGTACGGATTGGCGGCCTTCGCCATCTTTGCATACTCCGCGGCATCATCCAACAAGCGCGCGGCCGCGCTTACTATGCGGCGGCTGTCCGTGCCAACCAGTTCAAGTGTTCCGGCCTGGACGCCCTCGGGTCGTTCGGTGACCTCCCGCAAAACCAGCACAGGAATCCCAAAAGCGGGCGCCTCTTCCTGAATCCCACCCGAATCCGTCAGAATAAGCGTGGCGTGCTTCATCAAATGGATCATCGGCAGATAATCCATGGGCGGCAGCAGCGTGACGTGCGGGAGGTCTTTTAGAAGTCGGCGAACCGGCTCTTGCACGCTCGGGTTGAGATGAACAGGGTAAACGATCTCGACATCGCCGCGCGCGGACAGTTGTGCGAGCGCCCGGCACACGTGCTCGAGCGGCTCGCCAAAATTCTCGCGGCGGTGGGCGGTTGCGAGAATCAGCTTCTTCGAGTTCGTGTGATCCTTGCCTACGCCGAGCCGGGAAATCAAATCCTTGATCTCGGCAGGCTCTTCCTGATCTGAAACAAAATTCAACGCGTCGATCACAGGATTGCCGGTCACGACTATGGACTCGGCCGGCACGTTTTCGCGCAGCAGGTTCTCGCGCGACCAGGCGGTCGGTGCGAAGTGCAAATCAGCGGCGACGCCGGCCACGCGACGATTGATCTCTTCCGGGAACGGCTGCCATTTGTCGTGCGTGCGCAGGCCGGCCTCGACATGCCCCACTTTGATGCGCCGGTAATACGCGAGCAACGCGGCCATGGCAACAGTGGTGGTGTCCCCTTGAACTAAAACCCAGTCCGGCTGAAATTCCTGGAGGACGCCATCGAGATGTGTGAAGATGGCCGCGCTCAGCTCAGGCAGGGACTGGTCCTCGCGCATCAGGTCGAGGTCGTAATCCGGCCGGATCTCGAACAGCCGCAGCACCTGATCGAGCATCTGACGATGCTGAGCCGTCACGCACACGCGCGCTTCCACGTCCGGCGTGCGTGCCAGCAGGCGCACGACGGGAGCCATCTTGACCGCTTCTGGGCGGGTGCCAAAGACGGAGAGAATTTTCAATTTAGGATTTAGGATTTCTGATTGAGCAGCTGCGTTTTGTTGGCGCCGAGCCGGAAGAACCGGAAGCCCGCGTCGCTCCAGGGTTTTTCTTCCCAGCCATGGACCGCGTCGATGACGAGGCGGGCGGGAGTCATGCCGGCGATCTCTGTCGGATCGAAATCGCGGAACTGCGTGTGATTGACGAGCAGCAGCAGCGCGTCGGCGTTGGCAAGGGCATCCTGCAGGCTTGGAACCGTCTCGATGCCTTTGAGGTCCGCCTCCGGCTTGAAGGGCTCGTAAGCGCGCACACGCGCACCCAGGTTGGTCAAAAGGTGTACGACCTCGACGGCGGGCGATTCGCGCAGATCGTCGACGTCCGCTTTGTAGGCCAGGCCCAGCGCTGCGACCTGCTTGCCGGCCAGATCCCCGATCGCCTGCCTGATCTTCTCGATCACGAACAGCGGCTGGGTCGCATTCACCTGTCGCGCGTGCAAGATCAACGGCGTCAATTCCGGGGCGGCCTCCACCAGGAACCACGGGTCGACGCTGATGCAATGCCCTCCGACTCCCGGTCCCGGGCTGAGGATCTTTACGCGCGGATGCCGATTCGCGAGTGCGATGGTCTCCCACACGTCGACGCCGAATCGCTCCGCCAGCCGGGAAAACTCGTTGGCAATGGCGATATTGACGTCTCGATAGGTGTTCTCCATCAATTTCACCATCTCGGCGGTGGTCGCGTCGGTTTGGACGATCTCGCCTTTCACAAAGGTCGCATACAGTTCGGCGCCGAGGCTGGCGGACTCAGGCGTCACGCCGCCGATCACACGCGCGTTCTCGATCAACTCCCGCAGGATCTGCCCGGGGAGCACGCGCTCCGGCGAGTAGCAAACATGGAAGTCGCGGCCGGCGTGCAAGCCGGAAGCCTCCAGGAGGGGGACGATGAGGTCTACCGTGGTGCGCGGCGGTGACGTGGACTCGAGCACCACCAGGTTTCCCGGGCGCAAATGCGGCAGGATAGACCGCGCGGCGGCCGTCACTGCGCGCATGTCGGCCAGGCGATAGGTTTCATCGTTGTGTCGGCCGTACATGTCCTCGTGGAAGGGCGTCGGAACTGCGATGATAAAAGCATCGGCAGGGGCAGGCTCGGCTGCAACCGTCAGGCGGCCCGAGGCGATGGCCTGCTGCACGATCTCGCCCAAGCCGGGTTCGTGAATGTGCACACCGCCGCCGCGCAAGGTATCGATCACTCCTGCGTTGATGTCCACCCCGAGCACTTCCATGCCGTGCCTGGCGAAGGTGGCAGCGGTCGGGAGGCCGATGTAGCCGAGCCCCAGGACGCAGATCTTTTTGAATTTCAAGCAAACTCCTTGGGAGCAGAAGGCTCCAGTTGCACGCTATTATACAACTGCGGCACTTGATCCTTCGTGCAACTTTGCGATATCGGATTCGTATGTAGAATGAAGCACGCCGAGTTGTTGTATAATCAATTGGAGTTGCGATGGAGTTTCTGCTCGATCCGAATGTAGCCTATTTGATCCTGCTCGCGGGTGTAGTGCTCGGTTTGTTGGCGATTGTGACGCCCGGCA
>DASXQN010000019.1:0-4775 GCA_036507155.1 Anaerolineales bacterium | reverse complement strand
AAGGAAATTCATTTCCTGTGGGACTCGTCCAGCGAAGCCTGCGTCTGGCAGAACGGCCAACCCGTCCAGGGCTTGACCGGCTCAGCCAGCAACTGGGGCGACACTCCGACCCGCACCGAATTCATCCTCCCGCGGCCGACGGTCGCGGGCCAGAAGATTGATCTTTATGTAGAAGCAGCTTGCAATGGCTTGTTTGGGGTGGACATCCAGGCATTTACCGAACAGACCGGCTCGCTCGCGCAGGCCGAATTGGGACTGTTCGACCGCGATGCCTGGGACCTGTACTGGGACTTCATCATCGTCTCTGAAATGGCGCAGGAGCTTCCGACTAATTCGCCGCGCGGCGGGCAGGCGCTGCAGGCCGCGAACGCATTTGTCAATCTGATGCGCCTTGACGACCGTACGACCTGGCCGGCCGCGCGCCAGATCGCGCGCGATTTTCTAGCTGCCCACAACGGAGACGGCCAGCATAATATCTCGGCGGTCGGGCATGCCCATATCGATATGGCCTGGCTGTGGCCGATCGCGGAGACTCGCCGCAAGTGTGCCCGCAGTTTTTCAACAGCGGTCCGTTATATGGATGCGTATCCGGACTATCGTTTTGCCTGCTCCCAGGCGCAGCAATATGCATGGATAAAGGAAGAGCATCCTGCGCTGTATGAGCAGATCCGCGAAAAGGTCAAAGCCGGCAGCTTCATTCCGATCGGCGGCACGTGGGTGGAGCCGGATTGCAACCTGCCGTGCGGAGAATCGCTGGTGCGCCAGTTCCTGTATGGGCAGCGATTTTTTCAGCAGGAGTTTGGCATCACCTGTTCGGAGTTCTGGAACCCGGACGTCTTCGGTTACAGCGGCGCGCTGCCGCAGATCATGCGCCTGGCCGGGATCCGCTATTTCCTAACGCAGAAACTCTCCTGGAATCAATTCAACAAACCCGCCAGTCACACTTTCCTGTGGGAAGGCATCGATGGCAGCCGCGTGCTGACGCATTTTCCGCCGGCCGACACATACAACGCCACCGTTAGCGTGAAGGAACTGCTATTCAACCTCAACAACTTCAAGGATCACGATCGATCAAGGGAAAGCATGCTGCTGTTCGGTTATGGAGACGGTGGAGGCGGGCCAACTCCGGGGATGTTGGAGCGCCTGGCGCGCGTCCGGGACGTGGACGGGCTGCCGCGCGTCGAAATGCGCGCGCCGAGCGAATTCTTTGCGCGCTGCGAAGCGGACTTGCATGACCCGCTGGTGTGGGTGGGAGAGCTGTACTTCGAATTGCACCGCGGCACGTACACATCCCAGGCGCGCAACAAGAAGTTCAATCGCAGTTCCGAATTTCTCCTGCACGACCTAGAGTTTCTGGCCGCGCTCGCGTATACGCTTCACGGCACCGCCTATCCTTCGGCTGAGCTCGAAAAACTCTGGAAGCTCGTTCTGCTCAATCAGTTTCACGACATCCTGCCCGGCTCGTCCATCGGCGAGGTCTATCGAGACTCTTTGAAGGACTACACAGACGTGGCCGAGCACGCCGGCGCGCTTCGTAGCGAGGCACTGGCCGCACTCTCGCCGGAGTCGGGCGCGGAGCGGACGCTGCTTGCTTTCAATACGTTGAGTTTCGCACGCACAGAAGTTGTCGAGCTGCCCCCGGACGTCCAAACCGCTCAGGTCTCCGCTGGCGGTGCCGCGCTCGCCGTGGTATCCGCGCCGTCGCTTGGGTATGCAGTCCAAGCGCCGGGCGGCGCGGGAGAGGCAGTCACGCTCTCCGAGCACGACGGTCGATTCACCCTGGAAAACGCTGCGCTGCGCGCCGTCTTCACGCCCGCGGGTGAGTTGATCAGCCTGCTGCACACAGCCAGCGGGCGCGAGAGCGTCGCCCCGGGCCAGGCGGGCAATCGCTTCCTCTTATATGAAGACGAGCCCAACAGCTGGGACGCCTGGGACGTGGACGCGTTCCACCTCGAGAAGCCGCTTCCTCTCGCCGGAGCCAGATCCGTGCGCGTGCTCGAGCGTGGTCCTCTGCGCGCAAGTCTCGAATTCAGCTATGACCTCTCGACCGAGAGCACGCTGCGGCTGGTCGTGTCGCTGTCGGCATTGTCGCGGCGCCTCGAATTCGCCTGCCAGGCGGATTGGCATGAGAGCCACAAATTTCTCAAGGTCGAGTTCCCGCTTAACCTGCGGGCGATGGAAGCCAGCTACGAGATCCAATTCGGGCACCTCAAGCGCCCCACGCATTTCAATACGAGCTGGGACATGGCCCGCTTCGAAGTGCCGGCGCACAAATGGGCAGACCTATCCGAACCCGGCTTCGGCGTGGCGCTGCTGAACGATTGCAAATATGGGCATGCCGCGCATGGAAATGTGCTGCGCCTATCATTGTTGCGCGCGCCGTCTTATCCGGATGAGAATGCCGATCAGGGCGAGCACAGCTTTCGCTACGCGCTGCTCCCGCACGAAGGAGATCTGCAGGCAGGCGGCGTTGTGCAGCAGGCCCATGCCTTTAACGTGCCGCTTCTGGTCCAGCGTTCCAGCGCTGCACCGATTGAACGGTCCTTCTTCAAGGTCAGCAGCCCGGGCGTCGTGATCGACACCGTCAAGAAGGCCGAAGATTCGGGTGCGTTGATCGTGCGCTTGTACGAAGCCCACGGCTCGCGCGGCAAGGTGCGCTTGAGCAGCTCGCTGCCGATCCGGTCCGCATGGCTAACGGACCTGCTCGAGAACGAGATCGGCGGTCTGGCATGGGCACAGGGCGGCGCGGCCTTCGAGATCAAACCGTTTGAGATCGTTACTCTGAAACTGGCGACTTGAGCGCGCCCGCAGGCAACGCCCTGGCGATCATGCGTATCAGCAAGCCTGTCCGCCAGAAGACGACGGCCGCCATACCGTGCGCCAGGACGGCGAAGAGCGGAGGTGTCTCGTAGGTGTAATAGGTCCAGCACTGGCGCGTGGTGCCCCACAATTCGAGAAAATAGCCGAGCCCGGCGCCGGCAATGAAGGTCAGCAACGCAAAGCGGTGGTCTGTCGGCGTGCTGGTAAGACCGATGCACAGCAGCAGCGAGAGGATCGTATACGGCTTGTCAAACGTGGGGGCAACAAAGACCAACATCAGGGCGAGAAAAGATGCGAATGCCATCCAGTAAAAGAACTTAAACACAAAGGACTCGAAGGTCACAAAGGTCACGAAGGCTCTTCCCTTGTGGGCCTTTGTGACCTTCGTGGTTAAGTAATTCAGACCCCGCGCGAGCCGATCAATCGCCAGCGCTGCGATCGGCCAGGCGGGGATGATCCACAGCGGCGGACGTTCGTTGGTGTAGTAGAACCACAGGTTGGTCTGGGTGCCCCACGACTCGATCGCAAGCCCGCCCAGGATTCCCACGCAAACGATCAAAGCGTCGGTACGAAGGTCTGCACGCGCCATGATGGTGACCGAAATGCATGCGAAGATGCCGATCAGCAGCCAGTCGATGTACAGCCACCAGCGGCCGTGCCAGTCGATGTAGGAGAGATACTCTTCCGCCAGCGGCCACCAGACGTAGATGATCAGCAGGATCGCGAGCAGAAACCCGCCCAACAGGATACTGCTGTGACGGGTCCAGCGCAAAGCGGTGAGGGCGCGCTTCAGCGGCGACATCCGCAATATTCTACTTTGAACCATACACTTCCGGGTTGACGCAGTTCGGCAGACGTTCGCCTTTCAGTCCGGCGATCAGGTTCTGGGCCGTCATCCAGGACATTTTTTCACGTGTGGACCTGCTGGCGCTGCCGATGTGCGGTGAGACGATGAGATTGTCGAGGCCAAGCAGCGGGCTGTCCGACGGCAGCGGTTCGGGCTCGGTGACGTCCAGGGCCGCCGCGAAGATGCGATGGTCTCTCAGCGCGAGATACAGCGCCTGCATATCGACGACCGGGCCGCGTGACGTATTCACCAGCACAGAGTTGGGTTTCATGCGGCCGAGGGCGGCGGCATTGATCAGGTGGCGCGTAGCCTCCGTCAGCGGCGCGTGCAGCGAGATAAAATCCGATTCATCGAGCAGTGTCCCGAGGTCCACTTTCTGGGCGTGGATCTCAGGATCGTTCTCGTCGTCCATCGGATCGTAGAAGATCACGCGCATCTCGGATCCGCTGGCGCGGCGCGCCATGGCCTTGCCGATGCGGCCGAAGCCCACCAAGCCCAGTGTGGCGCCCTTCAGGTCGACGCCCAATAGCAGCGATGGCTCCCACGTCTTCCATTTTCCAGCGCGCACATAACGCTGGCCTTCGGGGATGCGGCGCGCCGCCGCGATCATCAAGCCGAACGTGAAGTCCGCCGTGGCCTCGGTGAGCACGTCCGGGGTGTTGCCCACGGCGATGCCACGCGCGCTGGCCGCCTGCACATCGATGTTATCGAATCCCACCGCGCAGTTGCTGATCACTTTAAGCTGCGGGCCGGCGGCATCCATGACCGGCGCGTCGATCACGTCCGTCAGCAGGCAGGCCAGCCCTTCGATGCCGGGGACGCGCTGCAGGATCGTCTCGCGCGCCGGGGGCATTGCCTCGGTCCAGACGTCGGCTTCACAATAATCCTCGATGATCCGCTGGCCCCTCTCCGGCAGCACGCGGGTGACGAACACTTTTGGCTTTGCCATCTCGGGCTCCTCAGCGCATAACTGTTATGATACTGCGTATTAACAGCCATGGATGAAAATCGTTTCGCAACCCACAGCCTGCGCGATGCGCGCGTTCTGCGCATGTTGTCCGCCGCGCTCGCGGCCGTGGATCCCCGCGCAGCGGTGCATCGATATCTC
>DASXQN010000018.1:0-2854 GCA_036507155.1 Anaerolineales bacterium | reverse complement strand
ATTTCGAACTTTGAGCGGGGATCGCTCTTCAATATTGATCAAGGCTGGGCGGCATCCTTCTGCTCTTCCAGCAGTTCCGCCTCGGACTTCGGATACTCGATGCGCGGATGATACGTGCCCTGCATGGTAGTGAAGAATGATTCGGTGATCTCACTCAGGTCGCGCAGCGTGAGCATCGTATCGTCCAGCTGTCCGTTCTTAAGCGCGGTATCCAGCACGTTGCGGATCAAGGCGCGCAGCTCCTCTTCGTTGGCGGGATGTTCGGCGCGCGAGCGTGCCTCCACGCCGTCCGCCAGCATCAGGATGCCGGTCTCGCGCGAACGCGGCCTCGGACCGGGATAGCGGAATTTTTCAATGTTGACCTTGGACGGATCGCCGCCGGCGGCCTCGAGCGCCATGTTGTACTGGTAACGCGTGACCAGCGTGCCGTGGTGCTCGAGCATGAAATCCTGCAGGCGAGGCGGCAGCCGGTATTTGCGCGCCAGCCCCACGCCGTCCTTGACGTGACGGATGATGATCTGCGCGGCTTTTTCCGGCGGCAGGTCTTCGTGTTTGTCGAGCTTGTCCGGAAGCTGGTTCTCTATGAAGAAGCTGGGGTTCAGCGCCTTGCCCACATCATGGAACTGCGCGCCGACGCGCGTCAGCAAGGTATCCGCGCCGATGCGCTCGGCCGCCTGCTCGGCCAGGTTCGCCACTTGCAGGCTGTGCTGGTAGGTGCCGGGCGCGTTGCGCAGGAAAAACTGCAACAACGGAGAATCGGGGCGCGAGGTATCGAGCAGCTGTAACGCGGTCGTGAGTCCCAGCCACTGGGCCACGAAATATTGCAGCAGGAGCGCCACGCTGGCCGAAGCCACGCCGATGAATCCCACCGCGCTGAGCAGTTGCAGAAATCCCACCCAGTCTGTGGATTCGAACGGCAGCCGGTATGCGACGATGATGGCCGCGCCGGTCACGGCGATGCCCATGCCGGCACGCAGGAATGCCCAGAATCGGCGCGCCGGGCCGAGCAGCAGGAGCCCGATCAGCGATGTGAACAGATAATAGGGCATCAACTCCAGCGCGTTGGGCAGACCGTACGCAGCCAGGACGGCCAGCAGGATGGAGATCGCCAGCCCCATTTCGATGCCGAACAAAGCGGTCAATAAGAGCGCTGCGGCCGGCAACGGATAGAAATATGGCAGGAGCGTGCGCTCGGGGATGACAAGCCGGGCGCCAAACAGAAATACCAGGAACACCAACGCGATGACGCTGAGATGACGCCCGTCGTTGGTGATCGAGAGCCGTCTGCGGCGGGAAAAGTACAGCACCACGAAGGTCATTGCAACCGCCACCGCCGCGATCGCGCCCAGCGTCGTCTCGAGGCGCTGGCCCGGCTGGATCATGTTCAATTCGCTCAGCGCTTCCATGTCCGCCGGCGTGATGACCTCGCCGCCCGGCACAATCGTCTCGCCGGCTTTGTACTTCTGCACTACCGGCTCCACCAAATCGCGCGCGGCCTGGCGCGCGGCAAACGTCAGGTCTTCACTGTACAAACTGTTCGGTGCCACGAAGGCGGTGACGAGCTCCGCGATCAACGCCGCCTCATCCTCGCTGAAGGAGAGGCTGACGCGCGAAGCCACGCCGCGCTGCACGGCTTCCAGGCCGTCCCCGCGGATCGCGGTGCGCATCACCTGCTCCAAGACGCTCAACGCTTCCTGCTGCACGGCGTCCCAACGCGCCGGCGAAAGTGACAGGATCTGGTCGATGCGCTCGTCGGACAGGTGCACATCGCTCAGGTCGCGCAGGTCGGATGTTTTTTGTTCGCTGGTTGCGTTCGGATCGTCGCGCACGAGCGTGATGAATTGCAGCGTGGTGCGCAGGCGCTCGATCTGCTGGCGCGCAATCGATGGGTCGGGCGGCGCGTAGACGGGCGGCACGGCGCGCTCCGCGGCCTGGCGCGCCTCTTCGGTGCGCACTTCGCTCACATAATCGATGTCTCTGGGGGCCTGGAGATCGCGCGGCGCCACAAGCCCGACGTCCACCGGCGAGGCGGAGGCGCGCAGGCCGATCGGCATGGTCAGCATCAGATAGGATAACAAGCTGACCGCGGTCAGCATCAGGAATTGCAGCGTACGGACGCGCGCCGGAACGGGCTGCGGGCGCGAGGGGTCGAAACTCATCTGTGGATTACTTCTGAAGCAGTTCCCGCACCATCTGGCTGACCATATCCCCCGGGGCGCGGCCGGCTGTCTTCGCCATGACGATCTTCATCACCTTGCCCATATCGGCGGGCGTCGACGCGCCGGTCTCGGCGATGGCCGCCTGCGCGATGGCGCGCAGTTCGTCCGCCGGCATAGCCTCGGGCAGGAAGGCCTCCAGCACCTTGATCTCGGCCTCATTCTCGGAGACCAGGTCCGGTCGCTTGGCCCTGTTCGCTTCCTCAATGGCCTCACGGCGGTTCCTGATCTCTTTCTGGATCAAGGAGATCACTGCCGCGTCCTCGATCTTGGCACGCTTATCGACCTCAGCCTGCTGAACGGCGGCCAGTACCATGCGCACCGTTCGTTTGCGGACCTCATCGCCCGTTTTCATGGCGTCTTTTACGGATTCGTTGAGTTGCGTTTTGATGTCCATGGCAGTCATTATACTAGAGATGAAAAGACGTCATCAGCCGCGCGCGCGGGGCGCTTTGCGCGCGCTCTTCTTGCGCCGCGCCGGACGCGCCTCGAGCATGGTGCCTCGGCACGAGGCGGTCCCGCATAGACAGGCGTATCGCGCTCTGGTTTTCGGATCGATCTTTCCTTCGAACTGCAGGTTATAGTCATAGGTCAGCTCTTCGCCAACTTCGATGCTTCGCAACGCCTCGATGTAGACC
>DASXQN010000017.1:0-3773 GCA_036507155.1 Anaerolineales bacterium | reverse complement strand
TTGCTGCTCAACAAGCACATTCCTTTCAAATCGTTCGTCCGCGCCATCGTGTTGCTGCCGTTCATCGTGCCCACGGTGCTCTCCGCGATCGCGTTCTGGTGGATCTACGATGCCCAGTTCTCGATCGTGAGCTGGGTGCTGATGAAGCTCGGGATCATCGACCAGTACATCAATTTTCTCGGCGAGCCGAACCTGGCGCGCATGTCCACAATCATCGCCAACATCTGGCGTGGGGTACCTTTCGTGGCGATCTGCCTGCTCGCCGGACTGCAGACCATACCGCCGTCGATGTACGAAGCGGCTAGCATCGACGGAGCGAGCCCCTGGCAGCAGTTCTGGCACGTCACGCTGCCCATGCTCTCGCCGATCATCGCGGTAGTCATGACCTTCTCGGTGCTGTTCACGTTTACCGATTTCCAGTTGATCTGGGTGCTGACCCGCGGAGGACCGATCAATGCCACTCATCTGATGGCCACGCTTTCGTTTCAGCGCGCCATCCCCGGCGGGGCATTGGGCGAAGGTGCGGCGATTGCAACCGCGATGATCCCGTTCCTGCTCGCGGCGATCCTGTTCTCATACTTCGGGCTGCAGAGGAGACGTTGGCAACAGGGGGGAGCGGACAAGTGACGAGGTTCGAGGGCCGAGGTACGAGTGGAAACCAAAGGACTTTGAAGCGTTTGAACTTACTCGGCCCTCGTACCTCGGTCCTCGGCCCTATCCCATCATGAGCGGCTATGGCAAACATTAACACCCGCGAAGGCATGCAATACCTGGAGTCGCTGCCGCGGCGTTGGGTGACGGTTTACATCCCGTTGCTCGTCTTCCTGTTCGTGCTGCTGTTTCCGTTCTACTGGATGGTGATCACGGCGTTCAAGCCGAACGCGGAGCTGCTGTCCAGCGCCGGCAATCCTTTCTGGGTCATCAACCCGACGCTGGAGCACTTCAGTAAACTTTTCTTCGATACTTCCTATCCGGAGTGGATGTGGAACACGGTGCTGGTGTCGGTGGTGTCCACCTTCGTTTCGCTGGCCGCCAGCGTGTTTGCCGCCTATGCGATCGAGCGCTTGCGCTTCAAGGGATCGCGGCAGACCGGTCTGGCTATTTTTCTCGCTTACCTGATTCCGCCTTCCATCCTGTTCATCCCGCTGGCAACCATGGTGTTCCAGCTCGGGATTTTCGACACGCGCTGGGCGTTGATCCTGACTTACCCGACGTTCCTGATCCCGTTCTGCACCTGGCTGCTGATGGGTTACTTCCGCTCGATCCCGTTCGAGCTGGAGGAGTGCGCGCTGATTGACGGCGCCACGCGCTGGCAAATCCTCATCAAGATCGTACTGCCGCTGGCGGTGCCGGGGCTGATCTCGGCGGGCATCTTTGCGTTCACGCTGTCCTGGAACGAGTTCATCTACGCCCTCACTTTCATTTCCGCGTCCGAGAACAAGACGGTCCCGGTGGGGGTGATCACAGAACTGGTCGAGGGCGACGTGTATCACTGGGGCTCGCTGATGGCGGGCGCGCTGGTCGGCTCGCTCCCGGTGGCGGTGATGTATTCGTTCTTTGTCGAGTATTACGTCGCCGGCATGACCGGCGCCGTCAAGGAATAAGAGCGCTCACCGCAGAGGACGCGGAGGACGCAGAGGAAAAACAAAACGAGGAAAAGCGAAATTGGAATTAAAAGCGAGCTGATTGACTGTGAACCTCAATCAGCACAATTCAACTTGGGGGATCATTCGCCAATGAATGCCTTTAACTCCAGCTTGTTCTCTCTTGCCTTTCCTCCGCGTCCTCTGCGTCCTCTTCGGTGAGAGGTTGCCGTAGTAATTCTTGTGAGGGGATTCGGATCATGGCTGCAAGGAAAAAGCTGCGTAGTTACGAGTGGTTCGGCGGGCCGGGGATCGACAGCATGGTGCATCGGTCGTGGATGAAGAACCAGGGCCTGCCGCGACACCTGTTCGAAGGCCGTCCGGTGATCGGCATCTGCAATACCTGGTCCGAACTCACGCCCTGCAATGCGCATTTCCGCATGGTCGCCGAACGCGTCAAGCGCGGCGTCTACGAGGCTGGAGGCTTCCCGCTCGAATTCCCGGTGATGTCGCTGGGCGAGCCGGTGATGCGCCCGACCGCCATGCTGTTCCGCAACCTGGCGTCAATGGACGTCGAGGAATCCATCCGCGCCAACCCGCTCGACGGCGTGGTGCTGCTTACCGGCTGCGACAAGACCACGCCGGCACTGATGATGGGGGCGGCATCCTGCAATATACCGGCCATCGTGGTGTCCGGCGGCCCGATGCTCAATGGGCGCTGGCGTGACGAGACCGTCGGTTCCGGCACGCACGTGTGGAAATTCAAGGAAATGCTCAAGCGCGGCGAGATGACCGACGAAGATCTGCTCGACGCCGAGCAGGCCATGTCGCGTTCGGCCGGCCATTGCATGACCATGGGCACCGCTTCGACGATGGCGTCGATGGCCGAGGCCCTCGGCATGGCGCTGCCCACCAATGCCGCGATTCCCGCGGTGGATTCACGCCGCTACGTGCTGGCGCACATGGCAGGGCAGCGGATCGTGCAGATGGTGAAGGAAGACCTGCGCATGTCGAAGATCCTGACCAAGCAGGCCTTCGAGAATGCGATCCGTGTCAATGGCGCCATCGGCGGCTCGACCAACGCGGTGGTGCACCTGTTGGCGCTCGCCGGCCGCATCGGCGTCAAGCTCACGCTGGATGATTGGGATCGCCTCGGCCGCGACCTGCCTTGCCTGGCGAACCTGATGCCCTCCGGCGAGTACCTCATGGAAGACTTCTATTACGCCGGCGGCCTGCCGGTGGTGATCCGGGAGTTGGGCAGGGCCGGCTTGCTGCACAGAAAGGCGCCCACCGTGAACGGGCAGGGCATCTGGGACAACGTCAAGGACGCGAAGAACTGGAACCCGAAGGTGATCTTCCCGGTGGACAAGCCGTTCAAGAAGCAGGGCGGCATAGCGGTATTGCGCGGCAACCTCGTGCCCAAGGGCGCGGTGATCAAGCCCTCGGCCGCGACGCCGAAGCTGATGAAGCATCGCGGCCGCGCCGTGGTATTCGAGAACATCGAGGACTACAAGAAGCGCATCGACGACCCGAAACTGAAGGTGGATGAGACTTGCGTACTGGTGCTGAAGAACTGCGGGCCAAAGGGTTATCCGGGATTCCCCGAGGTCGGCAACTTTGCGCTGCCGGCCAAGGTCCTGAAAAAGGGCATCACCGACATGGTGCGCATTTCCGATGCGCGCATGAGCGGCACGGCCTACGGCACCGTGGTGCTGCACAGCGCACCGGAAGCCGCGGCAGGCGGGACGCTGGCGCTGGTGCAAGACGGCGACATGATCGAGATCGACGTGCCGAAAAGAAAATTGCACCTGGACGTATCGGAAGCCGAGCTGGAAAGGCGGCGCAAGAAATGGAAGGCGCCCAAGCCCATGGCGGACCGGGGCTACGTAAAGATTTACATCGACCACGTCAATCAGGCGGACGAAGGCGTGGACCTCGATTTTCTGGTCGGCGGTGGCGGCACGCCGCTCCTGCGCGAGTCCCACTAGAAGGAACCGGGCTGCAATACCGGCTCCAAAAAGGGGCTGCGCCGGACTAGAATATCGGTCTGTCCGCTCCGGTGCGGCGCATGATCTTTTGCGGGGCCCCGGCGTTTACCGAAGGAGATGCCAACATGTTGCAAGCAGCCGATCTGACCATCCGCCTGAATCCCGCCGACGACGTGGTGATTGCGCGGGTGGAACTGCCCGC
>DASXQN010000016.1:0-3731 GCA_036507155.1 Anaerolineales bacterium | reverse complement strand
GGTGTTGTTGGATATCAATATGCCTGGCGTGGATGGCACGGAAGTGCTCGCTTTCCTCAAGCGCGAACCGCGCCTTTCGGCCATTCCGGTGATCGTGATCACATCCGACGATCAGCCCGAGACGCGGCAGCGGGTCCTGACCGGAGGGGCGGTGGCCATGATCATCAAGCCGGCCACCATCGACGCGTTGGAAGAGGCGCTTCAGAAGGCAGGAATTCTCTAAAGCACTGACCGTCACAGGCGTGGCGGTCATTTCGCTTCCAACAGGGTCTGTGCGGAAAATCGCGCTGTACAATCCCGCCCGATGGTCTTATAATCCCGCCAATGTTCATTATTTCACAAACCGATTTTCCGCGTTCGAGCGCGGCAAAACGCCGGAGCGAAGCACCATGATCACTGCTGGAATGCCTGCCCCTGATTTTGAACTTGCCGATGACACCGGCGCGGTTCGGAAGTTATCCGATTTTCGCGGCAAGCCCGTGGTGCTGTACTTCTATCCTGAGGATGATACGCCGGGTTGCACGAAGGAAGCCTGCAATTTTCGTGACGACTACTCCGAATATGAGAAGGCAGGCGTCGTGATCCTGGGGGTCAGCCCGGATTCCGTCGAATCGCATGTGAAATTCAAAATGAAATATCAGATCCCATTCGCTTTGCTTGCCGATCCAGGCCACAAGGTGTGCGAACTGTATGGCGTGTGGGGTCCGAAGAAATATGTCGGACGCGAGTACGAAGGCGTCCTGCGCACCACGTTCTTGATCGGTCCGGATGGCAGGCTGCTGCGCGTCTTTGAAAAGGTCCGTCCGTCCGAGCACAGCCACGAGGTGTTGGCCGCCCTACAGGGCGGCGCGTGAGCGCTCGATCAGGCTCGCGACAATTCACATGGTAGTCGGTCGTGCATGTAGTTCATTACGGCTGGGCTCTCCCGATCTGATCCAGCGCTATTCGTGTGCGCTGTAGTGACATCATTCTCAGGAGCTTAAGGTATGCGACATTTTGTGATCGTTGGCATCCTGGTCATCGTGGGCACCCTCCTCACGTATTTTGGCCTGGAGCAATCCCACCTGATGCCATTGGCCGCCAGCGTGCAGGCGATCCCGATCGACTGGCTCTGGAACCTGGAGTTGATCACACTCTCGTTCCTGTTCGCGCTGATCGTCGTCCCGATGTCCTACAGCTTGATCGTATTTCGCCGCAGGAAGGGCGAGACCGGCGACGGCGTACATATGGAGGGCGATATGCGCCTCGAGGCGGTGTGGACCATCATTCCGCTGTTTCTCGTGCTCTTCTTCGCGTATTTGAGCGCGGCCAACTTGAGCGAGGTCCGGCACGCCGATCCGGGCGCGATGGTCATCCGCGTGCGCGCGCTGCAATGGGATTGGAAATTTGAGTATCCCGAATACGGCGGATTTACCTCCGACGAGTTGCGCTTGCCAGTTGACCGGCAGATCGTGCTCAAAATGGAATCGTCGGACGTGATCCACTCGTTCTGGGTGCCGGAATTTCGCATGAAGCAGGACGTCGTCCCGAGCCGCGTGACAGAGTTTCGCGTCACGCCGAACGTGCTCGGCGATTACAAGGTCCGCTGCGCTGAGCTGTGCGGAACGTCTCACTACAGCATGGAGGACGCGGTGCTTGTGGTTAAGCCGGACGAATTCGAAGCCTGGGCAAAACAACAACAAGCCGATTGGGAATCGAAGATCGCGGCAGGCGGACCCGAGGCCGGGCAATTGTTCGTCCGCAAGTACGGCTGCCTCGGCTGCCACAGCACGGATGGAAGCATCCTGGTTGGGCCGACCTGGGCGCGATTGTTCGGCTCGGAGGTCACGCTGAGCGACGGTACGGTCGTAGTCGCGGACGCCGACTACATCCGCCACTCGATCCTGGAGCCGAAGTCACAGGTGGTGGAGGGCTTCTCGCCTATGACCTTCAACGCGCAAGCGGTGGGCATGACTGACCGCGAGATCGACGATATCATCGCGTATATCGCGACTTTGAAATAGGATCGTGGAGGCAGATAGATGATCAAGAACATGCAACCATTTCGCCGGGGCCTGCTCATGCTGGCGCTCGGCGCGTTGGGCGGCTACCTCCTGGGCACGGTCATCGACCGGCTCGTGGTCGGCACCTTTAACCCATCCGCACCGGTCGCCGGCTTCTTCGCACTGCTCGCGGGCGCGACCCTGTTCTTTTTCGGTCTCGTGGGCTACGGCGCCATCACGCGCGGCCTCACCTGGCAGGTGGTCGGGACGCTGATCGGCGCGTTGTTCGTCAGCCTCATTCGGTTGCTGATGGGATTGCCGATCACCGGGCCTTTCGTTTTGACCGAGCCGGCCTGGGTGCTGGGCGCCTTCGTAGGTGTGTTGTCCTTCCTGGCCGGCAGCGGCGTCATGGACGATTGGATGAAGTGGGCGCGCGGCATCGCGACCCCGGAACATCACCACGACCATCCGGGCTGGGGAAAGTATTTCACTGTCTCCTTGGATCACAAGGTGATCGGCGTCCAATACACGATGAACGCCCTCTTCCTCATGGTGATCGGCGGCACCTTCGCGCTGATCTTCCGCACCGAGCTGGCAGCCTCGCACTTGCAGTTCCTCACAACCACCTTCCGGCTCTTCGATCAATCCGGCCCTCAGTTCTATAACACCATCATGAGTCTGCACGGCATCCTGATGATCGTCTCGATCCTGCTGGGCGTTTCAGGCATGATCAACTACGCGGTGCCGTTGTTGCTCGGCGCGCAGGACATGGCATTCCCGAGGCTGAACGCCTTCTCATACTGGATTGCGGTTCCCGCCTCGGCGCTGCTGCTCTCGAGCCTGTTCATGGGAGGCTTCGACACCGGTTGGACGGGCTATCCGCCGCTCTCCGCCCGGGCGCCGGTCGGCATGCAGATGTTTTTCCTGGGCGTGTTCACGGCCGGCTGGTCCTCCATCCTCGGCTCGCTCAACGTGCTTGCGACTGTGCTGCGAATGCGCGCCAAAGGGATGACGGCCTTCCGTTTGCCGATCTTCGTGTGGGCCTCCATCGCCACGTCGCTGATCGCGCTGACCGCCACGCAGTTGATCGGCCTGTCCTTCCAGCTCGTCATGTTCCAGCGGTTGTTCGGAATGGGCTTCTTTGACGCCACGAAAGGCGGCAACCCGATCCTCTTCCAACATCTGTTTTGGTTTTATTCGCACCCGGCCGTGTACGTGTTTGTGCTTCCGGGACTCGGCATCATCTCCGAATTGCTGCCCGTCTTCGCACGCAAGCCGCTGTATGGCTACCGCGCCGTAGCAATGTCTTCAATTGGCATCGCGCTGGTTGGCTTCACGGTCTGGGCGCACCACATGTTCGCCTCAGGTATGAATGAGTATCTGCGCGTGCCGTTCATGTACAGCACGCTGCTGGTGAGTGTACCGACGGGTGTGAAGTTTTTCTCGTGGGTAGCCACGCTGTGGCAAGGCAAGATTGAGACCCCAACGCCGATGCTGTTCGTCCTCGGCGCGATCCTGGTGTTCCTGCTGGGCGGTCTAACCGGGCCGCCGAATGCCGCGGTCTCGATCGACTTGCACCTGCACGACACTTACTACGTGGTCGGGCATTTCCACGACACGATCTTCGGCGGTTTTGTGTTTCCGTTCTTCGCGGCGATCTACTTCTGGTTTCCAAAAGCGACCGGCCGTCGTATGAGTGAGACGCTCGGCAAGTGGCACTTCTGGCTTATGACGCCGTCCTTCCTGACC
>DASXQN010000015.1:0-6997 GCA_036507155.1 Anaerolineales bacterium | reverse complement strand
CGCGTCGGCGGATATCATGTCCTGAAGATGTACAGCAGCACACCTGCCATCCCCATGATCTCGCGCGAGAAACCGGATGTCATCATCCTGGATATCATGATGCCGGATATCTCGGGCCTGGAAGTGCTGCGTTACATGCGGGGCGAGCCGGACTTGATCGACATTCCGGTCATCGTGGTCTCCGCCAAAAGCCTGCCCTCCGATATTAAGAACGGTCTCGAGGCGGGAGCCTCGATGTACCTGACCAAGCCGGTCAGCTTTCGCGAACTCAAGAACGCCGTGGACGAACTCACGGTGGCACGCTGAAGCCATCAGTATGAGCCTGGTGCGCGCGTTCATTGCGCTTGAAATCCCCCCATCCATCCAGACCGGAATCGACCAGCAGACCATCCAGCTCCGCATGTCCGCGAATTCCAGCCTCGTGCGCTGGGTCCCGCCCGGTAACCTGCATCTGACACTCAAGTTCCTCGGGGATATTTCCCTGACCAGCGTGCAATTCCTGGCCCAGATGCTGACAGCCGCAGCAGCCCAGCATGAAACATTCGAATTGCAGGTCGGCACGCTCGGGAGCTTTCCCTCCTCAAAACGAGCACGCGTGATCTGGATCGGTATCCAGGCGCCGCCCGTGCTCGAAACCTTGCAACGGGGCATCGAGGCCGGCGCCCAACGCCTCGGCTACCCTTCGGATGGCCGCGGCTTCTCGCCGCATCTCACCATCGGGCGTGTCAAGGACCGGTTGTCCGCGGCCGACTCGCAGCGCCTCCATAACGCGCTTGACTCGCATCACGTTGGAATGATAGGCATTGCAGAAGTGAATTCGGTGCATCTGATCAAAAGCGATCTCGAGCCCACCGGGGCGATCTACACCCGCTTGTTCT
This sequence comes from Anaerolineales bacterium, assembly GCA_036507155.1. GTDB lineage: Bacteria > Chloroflexota > Anaerolineae > Anaerolineales > Villigracilaceae > DASXQN01. Next base: position 6,119 of record DASXQN010000015.1, on the reverse strand, counting down.
CCGCACCCCTCGCAACTTCCGCTTCGAAAGGCACCGCTTGAACGCGCTCGACCTTTCCCACTCGATCGTCGGCGCGCTCGAAGATAAGAAGGGCGAGGATATCGTGCTCCTTGAGCTCAAGGACATCAGCGCCATCACGGATTATTTTGTCCTGTGCACGGGCACCAGTGACCGGATGCTGGACGCGCTCGCCGACTCTGCCCTGGAGCAGATCCGCAAGACGCAGAAGAAAAAGGGTCGCAAGGAGGGCCTGGCGCGGGATGGCTGGCTGGTGGTGGACTCCGGGGATGTGGTGGTGCACTTATTCTCCCCCGACCAGCGCGACTACTATGAGCTGGAAGACCTATGGAAAGAAGGCAAAGTGCTCGTCCGGGTACAGTAATCAAAACGTCCTGCAGGCCGAATTTCTGCAGGACGTTTTTCATAATCTTGTTCCGCTCTACTGCTCAAACACCCATTTATCCACTTCGCGCTTCCAGTCCAGAAGTTCTTCCTTTTTAAACCACAGCGCCACCTCAGTCCGGCCGTTCTCGGCCGAGTCGGAGGCGTGCGTCAGATTGCGGCCCACTTCCAGCGCGAAGTCATGGCGCAGCGTGCCGGGCGCGGCCTCGGTCGGGCGCGTGGCTCCCATGGTCTGTCGCACCGCGGCCACCGCGTTAGGTCCTTCCCAAACCATGGCCATGACCGGCGCGGAGACGATGTACTGGATCAAGCCGTCGTAAAACGGTTTGCCCTTGTGCACCGCGTAATGCGTTTCGGCCAGCTCCCGGCTGACCTGCATGAACCTGCCGGCGACGAGCCGCAAGCCGCGGTGCTCGAGGCGGGAGATCACCTCGCCGACCAGGCCGCGCTGGACGCCATCAGGCTTTACGAGTACGAGCGTTCTTTCCACAGACCATTCCTCCAAAAACAATATGCGGTTTCTCTAAACACAAAGGACACAAAGGTCACAAAGGGTATTCACATGCCTTCCCTTCGTGTCCGTCGTGTCCTTTGTATTTCAGAATCCTTATCTCAATAATTCTTCGGCTTTGGTGTAGGCATCCAGTGCCTCCTGCAGCCGGTTGGCACGCATGTACGCGTCGCCGAGTGCCTGCCAGATGGTCACCTCCACCGGATATCGATACAAGGCATCCCGCAGATCACGAATGATGTCTTCCACGTAGCGGCCTCGCTTTATCAGCTTGATGTAATGATCCAGCGCCGACGGAATGTCGCCGCGGCCGAGATCGCTTTGAGCGGCCTCCAACGTAGGATCGATCGCTTCGGCCTCAGCTTCGGCCTGACGCGCATGCGCGGCTGGGGCCTTCGACGCGGCAGCGCTCTTGCGTGCCAGCGGCGCCGTCGCAGGCTCGGCCTCGGGTTCGGTCTCAATTGACATGGGCTGCCAGTCTGCCGGCTTAGTGGGCGGGCTGGCGGGCGCTGCAACTTCCTGGTCCTCGCCTGTGAGCCAGGCCGGTAATTCATCGTTGGCTTTTGGCAGACTCTCCTCTGCCGCGTCTTCACGATCCAAGCCTTCAAGCCAGGAAGGAAGATCGGCGCCGGGCGCGGGAGCCGGCTCGGTGGAGGCCAGAGGCGGCAAAGTCTCCGCATCGTCCGCGCCGAAATTTCTCAGCCACGTGGGCGTATCGTCTGCCATTGAGGTGGGCGGAGCTTCGTCCGCAGCGGGCTCGACCGCGGATTCCGCGATCGTCTCCTTTTCCACGAGGTCGCGCAGCCACATGCCGGTTTGATCGTCCTCGGCGGCCGGCTCCGCGGCTTCACTCGCAGGCTTCACTACTTCAGGAGGTTGTGATTCCGCGATCGCCCGCGCTTGTTCCACCCACTCGGGTGGAGTTTCGGTTCGTGCGTTGGGATCGGTGACCAGCTCTTCCGGCTTCGCGCCGTGTTTGGTCGCCAGCCCTTCCAGCCATGCCACGGCATCGTCCTGCTCCTGCGCGGAGGTGCCCAGAGTCTCGAGCGTGGCCGCGGCAGCTTCCGGCTCGGCAGGCACAGACGCCGTTGCCTCGGGACTCGGCGTCAGCCAGTCCGGCAGCGTCAGATCGTCTGCCGCAGGCGCGGTTTCGATCGGCGCATACTCTGCCGCCGTCGGCTCGCTCGGCTCGTACAATTCGGGCGCCGGCTCAGCAGGTGCATACTCTTCCGGCGTTATCTCGGCGGGAGTGTCGCGAAAACTTCGTAACCAGGTTGGCGTATCTTCCGGAGTGATAGGCGCCTCGGAGGACGAGGCCGAGAATCCACCGCTGGAACCACTCAGCCAATCCGGCATATCGCTTGCCTGCGCCGAGGCGCTCGCTGAAGCTGGCATCGAGGCACCGGATGGTTCAGACGGCGACATGGACTTCAACCAATCCGGCATTTCTCCCGGCGCGAGATCGGTTTCTGAAATGGGCGGGGTGTTCTCGATCTGGAACGGGGATGCAGCTTGTTCGGCCTCCCCGCTGGATTCGGCCCAGCCGGCCTGACGGAGGAAGCCCGGGATCTCCTCTTCCCCACTCGACGCGGAACCCGCCCCTCGGTCCGCGGATGAGGCGCTCGTCTTCAACCAATCTGGTTGCCCGCCGGCCGGGGTCAACCCGATCCCGCTTGAGTTCCAATCCGATCCCAGCTCCACACTTTGGCCGCTGAACTCGAGTCGTTCGAGCGTGATGGCCGAATCGGACACTGCGCCGGACTGAAAGACAGATCCCTGCGAGAAAGCCGCATAGGGATCGAGCTCATTGACGCGGGCGCGGCTGATCTCCGCGTCTTCGGCCGCATCGCTGCCGGGCAGCAGTTCCACCAGGATGCGGTTGGCATCAAGACAAAACTCGCCGCCGGAACGGCTGAGAAGCTGGCGGCAGATCTCCGCGGCATCGGTTTTCTGTCCGCTTCGAAAAAAGGCCAGCGCCAGCAACACCTTCATATCGACGCGTTGTGAGTCCTGACCCAGCACCGCTTTGATCTCGGAGATCGCCTGGGGAAAAAGTTCACCCTGCACATACATGTGCGCCAACGCGCCGCGCGTCATGCGGATCTTGGGCGGTTCGACGCCGTCGCGCCGGCCGTACAGTCGGCGCAACTCGCCCTGGATGGCCGCGTTGGACGGTTGCGACTCGAAGGCGCGCTCCATGTGCCAGATGGCATCATCGAGTTTGCCCTGATCGTCCCGGATGATGCTCATTCCGACATGCGAGACGAAATCGTCCGGCACCGCCATCAGGACGCGCTGCAGAATGTCGACGGCCTCGTCGTAGCGCTTGGCCTCGAGATACGCCTTGCCGAGCAGGCGATAGGTTTCAAGATGTTTTGGGAATGAGCGCAAAATGTGGCGCGCGTGCGCGATCGCCTCATCCAGGTGCCCCTGATCGATGAGGTTTTCGATATCGCGGTTGTAAATTCGCAGTGAGACCTTGGCCACTGGCGCTCCTGAGGCAAGTATGCCCGATTCTTAATAAATGCGCAAGTCTCGGTTGGTCATTTTGTAGATAGGCATAAAGTAGTCGGTAGGCAGCAGTTGACGGTTGGCGGTTGACAGTGATCGGTTGGCGATGGACGATGGACGGTTAATCATAGAAGAGCGGCAGGGCTGCGACGGGCTTGTCACTGAAGACATGGGCGTCCAGCACCGCCTGACGCGCGGCGGCGAGCTTGGACGAGTCGTTGGCATGCACCGTGAACAACGGCTGGCCCCGCTCCACCCGCTCCCCCACCTTGTGGTGGACGACCAGGCCGACCGCGTGATCGATGCTGTCGCCTTTTTTGGCGCGTCCCGCGCCCAACGCCACCGAGACCTCGCCCACGGTTCGGGCCTGGACCTGGGAGAGGGTCCCGCTCCGAGGCGCGGGCACCGCCTCGATGAGTTTCGCGCGGGGAAATTTGCCCGGATCGTCCACGTAGGAGACGTCGCCGCCCTGCGCCTGCACCAGGACGCGGAATTGCTCCCAGGCAGTTCCGTCGGCGAGGGCCTTCTCGGCGAGACGGCGCCCCCCGGCCCGGTCCGCCGCGCGCTTGCCCAGAACGAGCATATATGCGCTGACGTGCAAACAGTGCTCGCGGAAGTCCGCCGGGCCCGCGCCGTGCAGCGTTTCGATGGCTTCGACGACCTCCAGCGCGTTCCCGACGGCATGGCCGAGCGGCTGATTCATGTCCGAGAGCACGGCCACGGTCTCGCGGCCGGCCAGTTTGCCGATATTCTCCATCAGCCGCGCCAACTCGCGCGCCTCCGGGAGCGTCTCCATGAACGCGCCCAGGCCGACCTTCACGTCAAGCAGGATGGCCTGCGCGCCGGCCGCAATCTTCTTGCACATGATCGATGAGGCGATCAATGGAATGGAATCGACAGTGCCCGTGACGTCACGGAGCGCGTACAGTTTGCCATCCGCGGGCGCCAGGTCGACCGATTGGCCGGTGAGTACGATATGTTTTTCTTTGAGCTGTCGTTTGAATTCGTCGATGCTGAGGTCCACCCGGTAGCCCGGGATGGATTCAAGCTTGTCGAGCGTGCCGCCGCTGAACCCCAGGCCGCGGCCGGACATTTTCCCCACGGGCAAGCTGCAGGCCGCGACGATCGGCAGCACAGCCAGCGAGGTCTTGTCGCCGACGCCGCCCGAGGAGTGCTTGTCCACCGCGATGTCCACGACGTCCGAGAGATCGAGCACTTGGCCGGAGTGGGCCATGGCGAGTGTTAGCTCGGTCGTCTCGGCGGGCGTCATGCCCTTGAGTACCACGGCCATGGCAAATGCGGAGACCTGGTAATCGGGGATCTCGCCGTCCGTAAATCCTTGCACGAAGAATTGGATCTCTTGCGCTGTGAGCTCTCCCCCGTCGCGTTTCTTGACGATGATATCAACCGCGCGCATGGCACACTCCTTGTGATGATGAGCGCTGGTATTTTATCCCATTTTGTCAGACAACTAACCCTTGACGATCTTCTGACCGTCCTTTGAATCCTGCACCTGCCAACCGGTCTTGAGTATCTCGTCCCGGAGGCGATCGGATTCCGCGAAGTCTTTCCGGGCGCGCGCGGCGGCGCGCTGCTCCGACAGCGCGATCACGTCCGCGGGCGGCGTCTCATCTTCGAGCGGTGGCGCCTGCGTAACCAATTCCCAGGCGTGCGTCGAGATTCCCGCTTCGAGCGGCTCCGGCATCTTGAAGTCGCCCAGTTGTTTCAGATCGAAATTTGCGCCGGACGGAAAGATGTGCGGGTCGCATTCGCGCACGAGCGAGACGGAGCTGACGCCACTCACCTCGCACTGACCCAGCTCCAGGTCCACGATCAGACCGGTATGCTCGTCCAGCCCGACCGTAGTGTTCTCCGCCGGGACGAGATTGCACCATTCGGCGAAGCGATCCATGCCGACGAAGCAGCGGCTCGTATCCAGATCTGCTCCGCCGTCGGTATTGTTCCAATGTGGGATGAGCGACAGATCCATGGCGAAATCTTTGAACAAGTTCAGGCCCTCCACCACGTGCACGTCCTGCCCCACTTTGTAGATCTCGTAAACAGGCAGCACCCACGCGCCGACGGAGATCGTTGCGGCGGAGGCGATCACCAACGTGGCGCCCAGCCGATGTCGGGCGCGCACCAGGTCCCAGGCGAGCGTATCTTTCAGTTGGCGAACCGCGTAGGTCGGACTTCCGGGCCCCATAAAGATCATGTCGGCGTGCAGAAGAGGCTGGAGGATGGCGGGATCGTCGGGACTGAAAGCCGAGCCGAGTTTTCGCGCAGGGATGACATCGATGACCGGCGCGTAGTTTTGCAGCCGCGTGCGCATGAAATCCGCGACGCGGCCGGCGACCTGGTCCGAGTTGAGTTCGAAGCCTGCCGGCGTTTCGAGGATGGCGATGCGCAGCGGTTTCTGAAAGCGGCGCGCCAGCATTTCGAATATGCGACCGCCCGCAAGAGAGGTCTCACCTGAGCCGAGGAAGGCGATTTGTCCGAGGGGCATTTCAGTTTCCAGTAATCAGTGGCCAGTAACCTGTTGGTGGTTGGTGGTTAGCGGCGTCGCCCCGAGCTTGTCGACGGGTTGAAGGCGGCGCCCTGAGGTTGCCGAAGGGTTGGGCGCGGTGGTGCGGTGATCTATTACGCTTAACAACCCGCGTTTGAGGAGGTCAACTCTCCAATAATGTCTTTGCTT
>DASXQN010000014.1:0-3956 GCA_036507155.1 Anaerolineales bacterium | reverse complement strand
GGCCGCCCATCAGGAGTTCGATGCGGCCCTTCATGTCGAAGAAGTCCATCGGCGCGCTGTCCTGCCGATCCCAGGCGGTCAGGTCGCGCGCGCCGGTCATGACCAGCGCGAGTCGGCGCGGTTCGTCCGGCAAGTCTTTGTCGCGCGGCTCGAAGACCGGTCCGAGTTCGAAGAACGCGATTGATTCGCTGCGCGCATTCCGTTCGGCGATTTCGAGCAACGAGGCCACCAGGCTGCGACGAAGGACGCGGCGCTCCGGCGCGATCGGGTTGGCGATCTTCACAAAGTCGGCCCGCGGCACAAAGGCGGACTGGCGCTCGGGCGCGGTCATGCGATAGGTGACGACCTCCTGCAAGCCCAGGCTGACGAGGATGTCGCGCAGATGCTCTTCCCATTCGTGCTGCGGGTTGCCGATCTGCGGCGGGAGCGGGTCGGCCATGCGCGTTTCGGGGATCCGGTCGTAGCCATACAGCCGCGCAACTTCCTCGAGCACGTCCGCGAGTCCCACGCTGCCCTCGCCGATGTCGAGCCGATGCGGCGGCGCTGTGACCGATATCCGCGTCTCGAGACTCAACGCTGCGGTCTTCGACTTTGCGGATTTGGTTTTCGATTTTCCAGCAGCGGGCGTCGCGTCTTTGATCTTGCACTTGAACTCAAGCCGCTCCAGCAGCTTCACGATTTCCTGCGCACTCAATTCGATGCCCAGCAATCGTTTCACGTCTTTGGGCGTGACGACGATCGTGGGATCCTTCGGCTTGAGCGGATACTCGTCCACCATGCCCGCGGCGACCTTGCCGCCCGACCATTCGGCCATCAACTGAAGGCCGCGCCGCACGCCAAGCTCGGCCAGCGCAGGATGCACGCCGCGCGAGAACCGGAACGAGGCCTCAGACGGCAGGTTGTGCTGTTTGGCCGTCCGGCGGATATTGATGAAATTCCAGGCGGCGCCCTCGAGCAGAATGCTGCTGGTGCTCTGCGAGCGCGCGCTGGCTTTTCCGGTCGGCAGCTCGCCGTCCTTCATCTCGATCCCTTTGGCATCCAGGACTTCTCCTGACGCATCGTACACTTCGCTTTCGATCCCACCCATCACGCCGGCCAGCGAGATCGGTCCTTTTTCATCGCAGACCAGCACATTCACGGGCGTGAGGATTCGCTGCGCGCCGTCCAGCGTGGTGAGTTTCTCGCCGGCGCGCGCCGCGCGCGTGTTGATGCGGATCGTTTTCCCGCCCGCCCGTTCTTTCAATACGTCGTAGTCGAACGCATGCAGCGGCTCGCCGAGCTCGAGCATGGCGTAGTTGGAGGCATCCACGATATTGTTGATCGGGCGCACACCTGCAAGCTTCAAGCGCCGCTGGATCTGATACGGGCTGGGTTTGATCTGGACGTCCCGGATCATGCCCACCACAAAGCGGGGATTGAGCGCGGGGTCCGTGATCTCGATCGAGACCTTGCCCTTGATCGATTCGGCGTCCGTCTTTAGCTGGATGGCGGGTTGTTTGTGCTTGCGGCTGGTGGCGGCGGCCAATTCGCGCGCGATCCCGATCACGTTGGCGTTGCGCGCCATGTTGGGCGGGATGCTGATGTCCAGGACCGCGTCGCCCATATACTCCGCCAGCGGCTTGCCCGTGGGCGCATCCTCGTCCAGGATGATGATGCCCTCGTGCTCCTCGGAGATGCCCAATTCCTTTTCCGAGCAGACCATCGAGTACGAGTCGACGCCGCGGATCTTGGTTCGCTTAAGCGTCATCAATTGCAGGCCATCGGCATGGCCGTCGTACAGCGTGGAGCCCTCTTTGGCATACGCCACCTTGATCGGCTTCGGCAGTTTGCCCGTGCCCTTCAGATGAAAGATATTGGGCGCGCCCGTCAGGACGGTATGTTGTTGTTGGCCATCGTACAGATCCAACAAGGTCAGCCGATCCGCGTTGGGATGCGGCATGACCTCGCGTATCTCGGCCACCACCAGTTTTTCGGGATCCCAGCCGATGCCGGCGGTCTTGAATTCGTGCCGCGCGCTCGGATCATCCAAACGCGGCAGCCCGACGTAGCGGATCTCGTCGACTTCGAGGCCGGCCAGCGTAAGCTTGCGGGCAATCTCTTCGACCGCCAGGCCGTCGAGGTCGATGAAGTCTTGGAGCCAGGAGAGGGGAATTTTCAAAAGAGCCTCCGGATGAACAGGAAAAGGGTGATTAGGGAGTGGGTAATTAGGGAGTGGGTAATTCGGGAATAGGTAATTAGGGCAGAGGTAAGTCGAGGTCGGCGAGATAGAGCGCGGGTTCCTCACGCGTAAAGTGATTTGCGCCTGGCTCTGATGCGCCGCGTTTGCTAGCTTTCAGAAAGGAGATATAGCCATTCAGCATACGTTTCAAATCCTGAATTTGCTCGTTCAATTTCTTGAAGGTCTCATCGTTCAAATAACCAAGCCTGTGCGCCAGAACCAAATGACTGAAAGTTTCTTCCAGGGAGCCGCGGGCAATATAGCAGAAGCGGACGCTTTCTTGAAAAGAGTATCGGCCATAACCTTCCGCGATGTTGGCAGGAACGCTTTGCGCGGAGCGCCGCAGTTGATCGGTCAATGACCATTTCTCGTGCGCAGGAAACCTGGGCAAGGTGTTCCTGCAGATCTCCGTCGCGAACGCCACCGCTCTTTGCCAAACCTGCAAAGTCTCCAAGCCTTTCTCATTCGTCTTAGCCATTTCAACTTCCCCCTTTTTCCTAATCCCTAATCACCTATTTCCGGTTTTCTCTTTCTGCCTAGATCTGCTCAAGGAATCTCACATCATTGCCCCAGAAGTAGCGGATGTCATCGATGCGATAGCGCAGCATCAATTGCCGCTCGGGGCCCATGCCGAAGGCGAAGCCGGTATAGCGTTTGGGATCGTAGCCGCCGTTTTGCAGCACGACCGGATGCACCATGCCGCAACCCAGAATCTCCAGCCAGCCGGAATTCTTGCAGACCGCGCAGCCTTTGCCGCCGCATACGAAGCACTCCACGTCTATTTCGGCGGACGGCTCCGTGAACGGGAAGTACGACGCACGGAAGCGGAGCTTCGCCCCGGCGCCGAACATGCGACGCGCGAAATCGGCCAGTGTCCCTTTCAGATCGCTGAAGGTGATGCCCGGGCCAACCGCCAGTCCCTCCACCTGGTTGAACTGGATCTCCGAGCGTGCGGTGATCTGTTCGTAGCGGAAGCACATTCCGGGGAGCGCGATGCGGATCGGAGGCGGGTCCGAAGGATTCATGGCGGCGTATTCGCGCATGGCGCGGATCTGTCCCGGCGAGGTGTGCGTGCGCAGCAGGATCGGATTTTCTCCTCGGTCGCCTGCCTCGACGTAGAACGAGTCCTGCATGTCGCGGGCCGGGTGGTGCGGCGGAAAGTTGAGCAGCTGAAAATTCATCTCATCCGTCTCCACCTCCCGTGAGGTGTAGACCTGGAAGCCCATCTCCCCCAGGATGGACAGCATGCGCCGCAGCTGCTGTGTGGACGGATGCAGCCGACCCACGCTCACCGCGCGCCCAGGCAATGTCACGTCCAACTGCTCCTCTTCGAGCGAACGCGCCAGCACCGCTGACCGGATCGCTTCGGCGCGCGCGGCCAGGGCGGACTCCAGCTTGACCTTGACCTGGTTGGCGCGCTGCCCCACCGCGGGCCGCTCTTCGGCGCTCAGCTTGCCCAACTCGGCAAACACCGACATCAACGGCGAACTCCGGCCAACGTTGGCAACGCGCCAGGCATCCAGCGCAGCCTCGTCCTTAATGGAATCGAGACCAGCCAGCGCATTCTTTTCGATCTCTTGCAATTTTTCCTGCATGCGAGCCTCCTGAAAACAAAACCTCCCGTCCACTATGGGACGGGAGGGAGCTCCCGTGGTACCACCCAGATTGACTGTCCCGTACAGAACACAAGACAATCCACTCCGCTCAGCTAACGGTGAGCAATCGGTTCAGACTACCA
>DASXQN010000013.1:0-10202 GCA_036507155.1 Anaerolineales bacterium | reverse complement strand
GGCGATCGCCCTCGTCGGCGCGGGACTGGCCCTCGTCGGAGTGACAAGCTGGAGCCTGAACTGGATCCGGCGCAGCCTGGTCGTGCGCGCGGTCGGGGATGTCGTCCTCGAACTGCGCACCAAAGCCTTCCGCGCTGCGGCCGAGCACGACCTCTCGTTCTACGATCAGTTTTCATCGGGCCGCATCGTCTCGCGCATCACGTCCGATACCAACGATTTCGGCCAGCTGGTGGTGATCGTCACGGACGTGGTCTCGCAGATCGTCCAGGCCGTGATCCTGGGCGTGGTGCTGTTCAGGATCGAATGGAAGCTGGCGCTGCTGCTGATGGCCTTCATGCCGTTCATCTTCGCGGTGGCGGCCGGCTTCCGCACGCTGGCACGGCGCGTGAGCAGGCGCGGCATGCGGGCGATGGCGGATGTGAATTCCGCCATCAAGGAGACCGTCAGCGGGATCTCGATCGCCAAGAATTTTCGCCAGGAAGCCAGCATCTTCGAGATCTTCGACGCGTCGAACCAGGCTTCGTATCGCGTCAACGTCCAGCGCGGTGCGGTGCTCTCGCTCGTCTTTCCGACGCTCAACGCGCTGGGCGGCATCTTCGTGGGCATTCTCGTGTATGCGGGCGGTCAGCTCGTCGCTGTCGCTCCGAGTGCTTCGCTAAGCGCGGCGCGCGGCGTGGTCACGATCGGCGCGTGGTACCTGTTCATCATGAGCCTGGACCAGTTCTTTTTCCCGGTGTTGAACCTCTCGGCGTTCTGGGCGCAGATCCAATCCGGGCTGTCGGCAGCCGAGCGCGCTTTTGCGCTGATCGACGCCGACCCAAACGTGATCCAGACCGAACGCCGCGACGTGCCGCGTTTCAAAGGCGAGGTGTGCTTCGATCATCTCAGCTTCCGCTACGCGGCCAACGAACCGGTGCTCACGGACTTTGACCTGTGCATCCGGCCCGGCGAGACGCTGGCCCTGGTGGGACACACGGGCGCGGGCAAGTCGTCGATCGCCAAACTGGTGGCGCGCTTCTATGAATTCCAATCCGGCCAACTGCGGATCGACGGGCACGACATCCGCACCTTCGACCTGCAGCAATACCGGCGACAGCTGGGCATCGTCTCGCAGGTACCGTTCCTCTTTTCGGGGACGGTGGCGGACAACATCCGCTACGCGGCACCGAATGTGAGCGAGGCCGAGATGCTCGAGATGGCGCACCGCATCGGCGAAGGCGACTGGCTGGAGACGCTGCCGGACGGCCTGCACACCGAGGTGGGTGAGCGCGGCAACCGTCTGTCGATGGGTCAGCGTCAGTTGGTGGCCCTGATGCGCGTGCTGATGCAGAAGCCCGCCATCTTCATCCTGGACGAAGCCACCGCCAGCATCGACCCGTTCACCGAGTGGCAGATCCAGCAGGCGCTGCAGTTGATCCTATCCGAGTCGACCAGCCTGTTGATCGCGCACCGGCTCTCGACGGTGCGGGCCGCGGACCGGATCGTGGTGATGGACCACGGCCACATCATCGAAGAGGGCGATCATGAGGGGCTGCTCAACCAGGGCGGGCATTATGCCACGCTGTACAACACCTATTTCCGACATCAAAGCCTGGCGTACGTGGAGCAGTGGAAATAAATGCAAAATGCAGAAGGCAGAATGCAAATGCAGAATTGGGCAAGCCATAAATTAGGCAGGAAACCGAAAATCAGTTAAGATATTAGCGCAGTACTTTGTAAAGCATGTCGCGTGCACTCATTTTCATTCTGATCGAAGGGAAGCCAGAAAGCTAGTGGACGCTCCGATCTTTGGCGGCGCCGCCTACACCGTCTTGATGTGCTCTGCGTTGTGCGGCGCGCCGTTGTCGCTGGTGCTGCTGTGGCTGTATCGCCGCGCCGTGATCCGCAATATGAGCAGGCGCGCCGAAACGGGCTCGGACCTCGACGGCGCGGCCGCGGCCTCCAGCCCCACACCTGGGCCCGCGGCTGCGATCACACACATCAACCGCCGCGACACGCCGGACCCTCGGGATGCGGGAGCGACCGCGCGCAGCATTCAGGCGCGCGCCCCCGAGTTCGTTTTTGCAGACCTGGCCGGGGCGGCGCGCGGATCGGCGGCCGGGGACCTGTCAGGGCGGCTGCGCTGGTATCCGTGTCAGGCCGCGCTGATCTACCTGTTGGGCGGGCTGGCGTTCGCGTTCGTGCTGTCGCTGATCTCCCTGATCGACTACTGGCCCGTCGTCTCGCCGATCTATTCCTTCCTGTTCCTGTTGTCGCTGCACCTGTGGCCGGCAGTCCTGGTTGTGAACCTGGTGGGCGCCGCGACCCGCCGGGGTGCGCTGACGCTGGCGGCCGCGTACTTCATCGCCTACACCCTGCTGGGCGTGCCCAACGCGTTTCACCAGGGAACCGTCTCCGCTTTGTGGGGGACCACCTGGTGGACCTGGATTGTTTCCGCACTGCTGCCGACGGTCCTGCTGCTGGGCTTTCTCGCTCCGCGTGCCCGGGCCGTCGGTCCGCTGGTGTTCACCTTCCTGGCCTTCGTCTTTCTTGGCTGGAATCTGCTGGTCCTGTTGGATGGAGTGGAGGGACCTCTGGGCCCGCCGATGGTGGCGCTGGTTGAGGCGGGACTGCCGGCCGGGCTGATAGTCACGCTGTTCGAACTGCTCGGAGTGTTCTTGATGACCGGCCTCGGGTGCCTGGCCCTGCTGGTGCTGAGAGGGCTCTACCTGGCGCGTTGGGTCAACGACCAATCTTTGCTGGCCGACTCGATCTTCCTGATCTTCGCGATCAACGCTTCGATCGACCTGTCATTCGACGGCGCGTGGCTGCTGCTGTCCGGCGCGGCGGGTTTCATGGCCTATAAATTTGTGACCTGGATCGGGCTGGCGTTATGGCGGCAGGTGCGGCTGAGACGCGCGCGCAAGGTTCCGCAGCTGTTGTTATTGCGGGTCTTCTCGCTCGGGAAACGCAGTGAGGCGCTGTACCGGGACATCGCGCGCGCCTGGCGCTATGTGGGCAACTTGTGTTTTATCAGCGGCCCGGACCTGGCGGCCGCGACGGTGGAGCCGCACCGGTTTCTGGATTACCTGAGCGGTCGGCTTAATCGGAATTTTATCGACAGCCGCGAGACGCTCGAGCGGCGCATGGTGGGCATGCAGCGCGTCCCCGATCTTGAAGGCCGGTTCCGCGCCCAGGATTACTTCTGTTACGAGGATACCTGGAAAATGGTGCTGAGGCGGCTGGCCGCCGGCAGCGACGCGGTGCTGATGGACTTGCGCGGCTTCACCCCGAAGAACGCCGGCTGTATCTTCGAGATCCAGGAGCTGGTGCAGCACGTGGACCTGGAGCGGGTGACTTTTGTGATCGACAGCACCACCGACGAGCCGTTCCTGCGCCAGTCGGTTGAGGAGGCCTGGGGCCGTCTCGAGGCAGAGTCTCCCAACCACGGTCATGCGCTGCAAGTGCGGCTGTTTCGCCTGCGTGGCCCCTCGACCGGGCTCGGGACAGGCTCCGGGGATGTGCAGAAATTATTGAACGAGCTGGCGGGGAGCGTCGGCCCGGCCCCAGCCCCCCTGGCCTAACCCTTACAGGGCCTTCGGAGGCCATACCCCCCATCCCGCGTAACGCGGGATGGGGGGACTGAGGGGGCCGCGGACCGGATCGTCCTGATGGACGACGGTCACATCATCGAAGAGGGCGATCACGAGGAGCTGCGCCCCTACACTGCCACTGTACAACACGTATTTCAGGCATCAAAGCCTGGCGTATGTGGAGCAGGCGAGGGAGATCATGAAATGAAATCAATCAGCCGACGCCCCCGGAGCGCGGGTCTGCCAGGTGTACGCCGTCGGTTATAGAGGTAATGCTTCCCTTACGAACGCTTGTGCCTTCCCCCTACGCTCCGCCACGCTCGCTCCAGGACTCGTATATTCAGTATCAGAGCCTGGCGTCTATCGAGTGAGTAGAGGGTATTGAAAATAAATGGATGGCCGACTGTCGGCCATCCATTCGTCAAAGAAGCATCCGCGCGTTCCGACTATTTATAATACTTCTTCTGTCGTTGCGCTCTTGTTTCATATGGCACCGGCAGTGCAGCGCCATACGATTTGGTTGCCTGATCGTGATACCACTCAGCCAGTCTTTGCGATTTGTTGTCCTTGGTAAGATCTTTGAAATCAGGAAACATTAGCTCCATGACTCTGTAGATTTCCTCCAGTAGGTCGTCGACAATATACGAACTTATGCCGCCGGTTTCTTCGCTCCATTTTGTAGCCGCGCCTCTCTTACCCCTGTGTTCGGCAATCAGCCGTATACAATAGTACTGCACCGGATCGAAAGGACATTGTTTTTCAGGGTCGGCCGCGCTTGCGCCTATAGACCTGAACGCCGCGGCGATGATCTGGTTCCCTTTTGCGGCTTGTGAAAGATTTGCCAGTAGTTCTTCCTCAGAGACGCCGGACGGACCCCATAAGATCGAAGCCCCGGCTCTTAAGACTTGTTGCATATCGCCTATGTTAGGAGACTCTTTGGAAGTATAGAGCACCAAGTTACGGGCGAAGCGGAATTCCTTGGAGATCTTCAGCAAAAGATAGGCGCCCGTCCACGGAAGATCCTTATCTTGTGCCTCAGTTTCCGGTAGATACATGTCTACCATTACCAGTGAATAATTGCTTTCCGTCTGAAGGAGCTGCAATGCACTCTCTACATATCCACATTCATCGATGTCAAAGTCGCCCAGCTTCCGAACGAATTCACACACACCCTTTCGCTGCAAGACGGAATCGTCGACGATTAGAGCGCGCTTTTTAGTCATAGGCGTCCCTCCCGTGAAGGGTCGGCAAGACAGGGAAAGTCACCACCAGTTTTCGCCCATCCTCTTCCCACCTGTAATCTGCATCCATTGTGTCGAACGCGAGCCTTAATCTACTTCTGATCCCATAGGATGTATATGAGCTGGGGGGATTTTTCCAGTCCCATGGGTTTCCGTCGCTTACTACCTCGACCACGATGAAGTTCTCTCCGCGGGTGATAGTTACATTCACTTGGTGGGCATCTCCTTCCCGAATGGCATTGTGAGACGCCTCGACGACAATACTAAAGATGGCTAGTCGAAAATTGACCGGCAGGCCGGTATTGATTTCGAGGGGCAATAATATCCAACGAAACCCTCGGCCGCCATATTTCTGTTCTAATTGTCCTGATGCGGAACCAAGAGCATCGTCTAGCCCCTCCTGCAATAGTTTAAGAGCATCTAGACTGGTTTTTAGAGAGGCACTATGAATTGTCGCAATGTGCAGATTCAGGTGGCTGGAGAGCTCATCGAACGCTGATTTGACCTGGGCGTTATCGCCAGCACTTAATGCCCCCCATAGTTTGGGTAGTCCCGAACTTAATAGATTGCTGGAATCAATGGATTTAGCGAGCAGGTCGTGAAGGACTAAGAGTTCATGTTCAAATCCCTTGTCGATGTCCACTTTTCTGCGTGTTCTCTCCAAATAAGGAATGATTGTTTGGAGAAAAGTATCCAGTATTAATCGATCGGTCTCGCTAAATACTCTGCTCTCGCGATAGTTAAGGAATAATGCGCCGATCCTCCTGGTTCGAGTCCCAACCGGTAAGAACGCAGTCGATCGAATGTTTTCGCGCAAGATGAAGTAATCTTTTTCCGACGCGTCATCCTGATCGGAAGTAAATAATTTCGGGTTGGTCCTTGAGTTCGCTTCGAAGAGGGATCGCCAATTCGCGACCAGGAGAACAGGAGCGGGATTATTTCTGCGGAACCTCTCATCATTCAGGCTGTCCGGATACCAGGCCCCTAGCTGCATAGGCGGCAGAAGCGGCCAGCCGTTGCCATAGCCCAGCTTGTAGTAGGTAATTACATCGGCATCCAGCTCTTGGCGTGCAAACATAGCGAGCTTTGCGAACGCCTCTTCTTCGTTCCAGGAATATTCCAAAGAATGGCGCAGCTTTTCCAGTTTTGCCAGAAAGGTCCTTAGTCGCATGCTCACCAGCAGCGGCGAGATCATGGCAGCCAGCGCCCTGAGATAATCCGCTTCTTCCTCTTGAAGCCCGCCCGCGATGTCGCTCTGCAGATCAGCGAATCCTATCACCTCGCCATCCGGGTTATCGAATATCGGGATCACAAATTCGGAGAGCGTATTCCGAAAGCCTCTTGCATCCGGAGGGTTATAGTACAGCGTGTCCCAAGGCTGTATCCGATTGTCCATGCATAACAGTGGGATTCTTTTACTGCGTGCTTCGTGCAACAGTCCCCGTGAGAGAGGCCAGGGCTTAATGCTTTTATCCTGCTCCCCGGGGGGGTACTTTGCAATAATTTTGACATAGTGCGGCGGACGTACGGCAGCAAGATCGGCGCCCGCGGGAAGCTCCAGGATTTCCTCTTCCGGATTTCGCAGATCGGAGTCCACATCCGGCCTGAATATTT
Organism: Anaerolineales bacterium; assembly: GCA_036507155.1. Classification (GTDB taxonomy): domain Bacteria; phylum Chloroflexota; class Anaerolineae; order Anaerolineales; family Villigracilaceae; genus DASXQN01. The sequence continues at coordinate 3,775 of DASXQN010000013.1, read as the reverse complement.
CAAGTACGGTTAAGCGCTGTAGCCTCAAGTGGACGCCTAGTTTCTCTATTCGCTCTTGAATTATTTCCAGGTTTGTGTCTTGGGCTCCTTCCCACCTCGTGATCTCTCGGTAGGCATCAAAGCGATTCTTATGAAAGTCCCAAGTCCTAATATGGACCAGATAAACCATCAGGGTGATCGAGAGCCAAATGGCGGCGGAAATATTAATGAATCTATCTGAATCGGGCGCCAGAATGGCGGGGATTGTAAATGCGGTCATTGCAAGGAGGAGCACCGGCAGCGCGATGACGGGGAAAAACGCGCGATGTTCGTACAGACGGATCAAAAAATAGAGGGGAAGGGCCAGCAACGGCCAAAGAATGGCAGGGCCGGCAGGGCCCAACCCGCGAATCAACCAGAGATATACGAACACAGGACCTGCCATGCCGATCACATTCCACAGGATGTACCGGTGCCCTGACGGTAGTTTGCGAAATTTATCCGCCCATGTGATATCGACCACCGAATACGTCAGGAAACCCAGAAAAGAGAGCGCCACAGCGATGGTGTGGCGCCCGCGCAACGAAAACCAAACTGCAATAGCGCCAAGGGAGAACAGAACCAGCAGGGTAATCCTCCACCGATTTGTGAAAAGGAATGCCCGAGGGCTTGGACGGTGACCGTACAGCCTTTGCAGAAAAGATTCTGGATTGTTCCGCATTATGTCACTCAAGATACTTTCAGATTAACCCAAAAGAATGGATTGGACAACCTCATAATGAGGGAACTTCTACGGGAAATATACCTCATCAACGGCTTTATCCCTACCTCAGTTTCCTCCTGATTGAGTGGGGAACGCGGCCGTGAACTCCTTGTTCCGTACTGAAACGTGTTAGTAACTCACCCTGCAGCCCCCTCGATGATTTTCAGGTATTCCATAGAATATCGTCTCAGAGGCGCTGCAGCCAATCAAGAAGTCAAACAAAAAGAAAGCGAGGTCACATGACAAAAGCGAATCATACAACTAGGCGCACGATACGAGCGGCTCTTAAGAAGATCCGTTTGGGGCTGGCTGCGCAGGCAGCCGTCATCGGCCTGCTGGCCGTGGTCGGGCTCGTGGTCGCGACAGGCGCGGCGGCCGCTCGTTTTGGCGGTTCCTGGTCCGAGTTTGGGGCTCCGACGCCGAACTCGGTGCCCGCCACCCTCGCGCCGGCGGTGCCGACTTGCGCGCTTGAGGATCCGGTGGCCGTTCCAGCGGTTTCTCTGGGACGCGCGCTGTACATCCTGTTCGACGGGTCCAATTCGTACCGGCTGCATACCCAATGGGCGCTGGATACGATGACGGGTGTGCTGGAGGCTACGATCATGCCCGATGACCGCTTGTCGATCAGTTGGATTGGGCGAGACTCGGCCGACCCGGCCAACACATTCTGCTGTGACCTGCCTGTGCCGCAGGTCGCGCTGCCCGTCCTGCCGCAGGTTCCGGCCCTGCCGGTGCTCGAAGCGCTCATTCCGGCCAACCCCGAGCTTAGTTCGGTGGCGGAGACCCAGCGTAAGCAGCACAACGCGCTCATCACCGCCAGGAATTCCCGCAAGCAGGAGGACTATCAATGTGCGATGGCGCGCCGCAATGATGAAGCGTTGCTGCTCCTCGATACCTGGCACTCCGAGCAGACCGCCGCCGTCGACGAATTCTGGAGAGCGGTCGAGCCGTCCTTCACGCCCGGCCGGCGCGACTCGGTCACAAATATCCGCGAAGCCATCTACCGCGCCTCCACGGTCCTGCAGGAGGACAAGAAGCGCAGCCCCCGCTACCTGATCATATTATCTGATATGGTCGAAACCGAAAAGTCCAACTTTGCGAACGTCAGCCCGGACCTCTCCGGTGTGACAGTGCTGGTGACACTGACCTGCACGCGGGCTGCGGATTGTGAAAGCCTCAAGTCCCATTGGACTGGCTTGTTCGAGCAGTGGAGCGCAAAGAACGTGATCTACATTCAAGATGCCTATCCTGAAGAACAACTGATCGATCTACTAAGAAAGGAGCTGAAATGAACCAACTAATGGAATCCCCCCTCTTCTGGCTGCTCGTCTACGGCGCTTTGGTCCTCAGCCGTGTGCAGTTCAAGGATCTGTTGAAAACCATCGGCGACATCGCAGAGTCACTACTCTCGGTATCCAAACAGGCCGGGAACACTATCCAGAGCACGAACAACCAGGTCTTCAAGACCCTCGAAAATGTCCTGGAGTTGGCCGCGGATGCCTTCACCCGCGGGATCGACGCACTGGGAGTGCATGTGACTCACGTGGCGAGCCAGCTTTCCAATGGCAAGGGCAACCTGGCCTCCCGCATCCTAGGCTCGCTCGTCAGCCTAGTGGCGATGTTGACTTTTCTGTACGCAGACACGGCGCTGGGCTTTCAAGCCGCGCAGACCCTCTTCCCCGATATCGCGGTGCCCGTGATCTTCCGTGATATCGGGATCGCGCTGGTGGCCGCGTCTGTCGGCACGATCTTCGCGCTGGGCATGTTGTTTTGGGACGCCTTGGGCTTTACCGACTTCACCAATTTGTCCCAGATGAAAGGGTTCGCCAAGGGTGCTTTCATCGGGTCCGTGGTGATCACTGCGGTGATAACCCTGGCCTGTGTGGCCCTGGTGGCGCTAAACCGGGCCTCGCTGGTGGCCAACCTGATCAGCCCCTTCAGCCCTGAGTTGCAGGGAGAAATCCACCGCCTGGCGTCGCTCGCGCACAGCCTGGTGGTGATCCCGCTGCTCGTGACCACATTCTTAATGCTGCGCGGTGTCTATGGGCTGTTGGTGATCTACGCGGCGGTAGCAGGCGTCATTTCGCTGCTCTTCCAGCTGATTCGGGTGCTGCTAAAGCTGCTCCGCAAGATCGTAACTGGCGCCGGGATCAGCGAGGTGGTGGCGTCCGGAATCCTGTTGGCGCTCACGAACCTGGTGTTGCTGTTGCTGGGCTGGAGTTTGGGACTGTTGATCGCCGGTACGGCTGCACTCACGAACATCCTGCAAAAGGTGCTGGATGTGGTCACCACGCCTCCGGTGGTCATCTGGGATTTCGTTACCCCGTTGGCTAAACAACTGCTTGCGAAAAGCGCGGCACCCCGGCCTTCGGTGGACAAGCTGCCCGATGAGTACCTGCTGCACCTGATCAAGTTGTATCCAAACCTGTTGAAACCGGATCTCCCGGCTGCCGCGGATGGTCAAGGCCCTTCTTTAGAAACGAAGGAAGGCGAGCCGGATCTGGATGCGATCCTCGAGATCACGGGCAAGCTTCCGCGCAACAATAACCACAATTAGTACCCTCACCGGTAGCTGGCAGACAACGCCGGACATTAAAGGAGGGCATCATCTTGCCAAAAGATGCATGTCCTCCTTTAATGTCTGTGTTGAGCTTCGTAAATTGCCAACCACAAATCGTCATGCATGATTCATTGCGGCCAAGCCCACGAGGAGGATATGCCGGCTAGGAGAGCCGGGTTTGCAAGAATCGCTTCCCCGCTACCAACGCATCCACACGTTTCGGCGTGCTACGCTATCACTACCACGACCGCATCGGCACCTGGCTGGACTGCGCCGATCTGCTGCTGCCCCTCGACACCGGGATCGTCCCGGACATCCCTGACTTCCAGTAATTTTGGGAGATCACCCAAGGTAGGCATTGAACGGGCCGCGGACCGGATCGTTTTGATCGATCACGGTCACATCATCGAAGAGCGCGATCACGAGGGGCTGCTCAACAGGGCGGGCATTATGCCACGCTGTACAACACCTAT
>DASXQN010000012.1:0-2313 GCA_036507155.1 Anaerolineales bacterium | reverse complement strand
GGGACCGAGCTCAACGTGGTGCAGGAAGGGCTGCCCGAAGCCATTCCGGTCGAGCTGTGCTATCTCGGCTGGCAGGAATCGCTCGCGCAGCTCGCGAACCTCGTCGAGCCCGAGATTCCGGGGTAACGTAGGCGCCGATGGCTGCTGACCTGACCGTACATCACATCCCGGTCTGCCCTTTCTGCCAGCGGCTGGAAATCCTGCTGTCGCTGAAAGGCCGGCGAAACGAGGTCGCGTTCCGCGTGGTCGACATCACCCGGCCGCGCCCGGATTGGCTGCTGAAGAAGACGCGGGGCACGACCGCATTGCCGATCCTGGAGACCGCGGACGGACGGATCCTCAAGGAAAGCCTCGTCATCCTGGAGTACCTCGAGGATCTGTACCCGGAGCCCGCAGTGGCGCAGCGCGACCCGTACCGGCGCGCCGTAGAGAACATGCTGGCGAGAATGGAAGCCGAGTTCTGCACCCAGGGCTACGTGTACGTCATGAACCAGGACCTCGAGCGCCGCGGCGCGCTGCGCGAGGGCATGCTGAAGCAATACGCGCGGCTGAACGATTTTCTCGTGGAGCATGCCCCGTCCGGCCCGTTTCTCTTCGAGGACTTCGGGTGGGCGGAGACCGTATTCACCCCGTTCTTCATGCGCTTCTGGTTCCTCGAATACTACGAAGACTTCCAGTTGCCCGTCGAGGATCAGTACGCGCGCGTGCGGCAATGGCGCGACGCCTGCCTTTCGCACCCGGCTGCGCAGCAGGTCACGAAAGAGGAGATCGTCAAGCTTTACTACGATTACGCCAAGGGCGCCGGCAACGGAGCGCTGCTCCCTGGTCGCAGGCGATCGTCATTCGCCTTTGAACCCAGTTGGGATGCTCGTCCGTGGCCACCGAAGAGCAAGTACACGCACAGTGCGACGGATGAGGAGCTGGGATTGTGAAGAACGGAGAAACCTACCCATGAGCGTGATCGGTTCGAGAGTCGTCAACATCGGCGAGCTGAAGCTCGAGCACTTCGCGAAGGGCGACAAGTTCGAGAGCAACTCGGTGCGCATCGGGCCGCTCCTTGGCGCGAAGGACCTCGGCTACTCCTACGATGTCGTCCCGCCCGGCAAGCGCGCGTGCCCCTTCCACAGCCATCGCGGGGAGGAAGAGATGTTCTTCATCGTCAAGGGCAACGGCCTGCTGCGCTACGGCGGCGAGACACGGAAGATCCGCGCCGGCGACGTGATCTGCTGCCCGGTCGGCGGACCGGAAACTGCGCATCAAATCGTCAACGACTCCGACGAGGAGCTCGCCTATCTGTCCGTCAGCACGATGCTGCCGGCGGAGGTCTGTGAATACCCGGATTCGAAGAAGATCGGCGCCTATGGCGGCGGCCTGCGCCATATGACCCGCGTTGAGCACGACCTGGACTATTGGGTGGACGAAGTATGAGGACGTCAAGCTTCTAACGCGAGCCCGTCAAACCGCGCTCGCTAAGGATTGGATCGAAAGCGAGTGCGGCGAAAGGGTAAGAGACTAAGCCGTGGACAAGTATTTGCCGGCATATCGCGTGATCCACCGATGGATCGTTGCATCTACATATGGATCGTTCTAGCATCGTCCGCATGAAGGCTAAACACTAGTTAGAGCGCATGAACAGCGACCGCTACCGCTCCGACCAATGGAGACTACTTGTGCAGGTCCTTGAAGATCTGCACTCCAGCCGCATTGGGATCACAGAGGGATGCCGTAGCGTGCTCGGCCTTAGGCATGCCCTTGATGAGGAAAAAAATGAGCTGTTCCTGCCCTTTGTTGCAGTTGATTCAGAGACCGATCATTTTCCGCTCGGCGATGTCCGCGCTAGATGGTCACTGAATGCGCTCGAACGGGAAGATAAGGAAAGGTTGGCCTGTGAGCAGGTCTACGCCGCCGCGATAGCGACGGCAACAGACAAGTTGCTCACATATGCCAAGCAACATGCGCTCTAACCGCGCGTTGTTGACCGACGCCTATGCCTCGCCGCTCCGCGCTCAGCGCAGCGCGGCAAAACGCGAACGTTGGGCGGCTTACAAAGCGTTGATCACCGAAATACTCCAACACAAGAAAGGAAATACGCATGTCAAACCAGCCACAACCTCAACCCACTCTCTACGATCGCCTCGGCGGCGCTTTCAGCATCGCCACGGTCGTCGATGACCTCATCGACCGCGTCATGACCGACTCCCGCCTCAATGCGAACCCCGCCGTGGACGAAGCCCACCACAAGGTGCCGCCAGCTGGCTTCAAGTATCACGTCACCGAAATGCTTTGCTGGGCGGCCGGTGGCCCGCAGAAATA
>DASXQN010000011.1:0-4418 GCA_036507155.1 Anaerolineales bacterium | reverse complement strand
GACACGAAGTCTCTTTCTTTTGATGCCTGCCCTGGCACTGCCCGCCAGGGCAGGTGTGTGCCTTCGTGCCTCCGTGGTTAAGTTTTGGAATCTTTCCAGGGGATGTGACCGGCGCGCTGCGCAGGGTTAGGCGGGTTTTTCGAGCACGACCAGCATGCGGGTCGCGAAGAGAGCTGGGAAACGGTCGAGCACTTTCTCGAACCCCTTTACGAATTCACGCGCTTTCTGCGGATAAAGCTGCGGCCCCGAATAGCCTCCCGAGGCTGCATAGCTCAGCGCAGACAGCCGCAGGACGAACACCTTTTTCCAGTCTGACCAGATCGGATAAGCACTGTTGCTTCTGAATACGCGCGTGGCATTTCCCTGCGCGGCGTAATATTCAAGTTTTTCAGGGGCCCAGCCGGAGGGTGCGAACCACTCGATAGGCCGGAACGGGGCAACGGGCTCGACGTGGAAGATCCCGTACACAATCCAGCCCAGCAAGCCGATACAGGGTTCGAAGATCAGCACGCGCCCGCCGGGGCGCAGGACGCGCTTGAACTCGCGCAGGGCTTCGCCGGGATATCTCAAGTGATGAAAGACATCGACCATGATCAGGTCGGAAACGGAATTATCTGCGAATGACATCTCATAAGCGTTCTCGATCTGGTCCACCCACGGCACGTCGAACAGGTCCGTGCGCAAGCAGTGCGGGATCTCCTCTTTGATGTTGCCGATCCCGGAGCCCAGCTCCACCACCCGGCTTACAGACAGGTTCGTCAGATAGCCGCGCATCAAGCGATAGAACTGCGCGTAGATCGTCTGCAACAGGGGCTTCCTGTTCCACAGCCGGTGATTTTTCTCGATCAGGTCGCGATGGATGAATATTCCCACGTCGTGTCAGCGTCCCGCTTCCGCGGCAGGCTCAGACAAACTTCATCCGGCGCGCGGCGAAGGCCACCATCTTCATCAGCAGCCAGCCGTGCTTCCAGCGTGAGATGTTGGTGCTGCCATAGGTCCGCTCACGGTAGCGGATCGGCAGGTCCACGATCTTGCGGTTAAGCTTCGCCGCGCCGAACAGCAGGTCGAAATCCCCGAACGGATCGAAATCGCCGAAATAGGACCGGTGCTCCGCGATCTGTTCGTAGTCCTGCTTCCACAAAACTTTCGTGCCGCACAACGTGTCCTTGATGGGCTGGCCAAGCAGCCACGAGAAGGCCATGCCGAAGAATTTATTTCCGAGGAAATTCAGCCCGCGCATGGCCTCTTTCTCCATCGGATAGACCAGCCGCACGCCGTTGACGAAGTCGCCCTTGCCCGAGATCAGGGCCTCGTAGAAGCGCGGCAGGTCCTCGGGCGGGACGGTCAGGTCCGCGTCCAGGATCATGAGGGCTTCGCCCGTCGCCTTCGAAAAGCCGAGCCGCACCGCGTCGGCCTTGCCGTTCCCGTCCTGGCGCAGTAAGAGGCTGTGCGTATGCGGGTGCGCGGCTTGTTCGCGCTCGATGGCAGCGTAGGTATCGTCCCGCGAGTGCCCCTCGACGAAGATCAGCTCGGTCCCGCTGCCGAGCTGCGGGGTGCGCTCGAAGATCGCCTGGATGTTTCCGGCTTCGTTGCGCGCCGGAACGATCACCGAAACCTTGGGCTGCCGGGCCGCTTCGGGTGTGCGCCGCGCGATCACGAAGTTGGCCAGGGCCAGTTCGCGGAACGGCCACAGCCGCACGAGAAACTTATTAAAGAATGCGCCCAAGGGAAGAGGCCATAGGACCTCCTGTGTGGTCCGAATGACCTCAAAGCCCGCCAGGTTCAACATGCCGGCAATGTCTTCACGTGTGAGCCAGTTCTGATTCAGGTTGGGAGTAGCCAAGTTCAGCCGCCGCACCACATTAAGCGGGAGCTCCCACAGGCGGCTGTAGCAGTTCAGGATCAAACGCGTGCGCGCGGTGCAGAACGGACGCACCTGCTCGAAGGCGCGCTGGACATCCCACAGATCGTTCACGGTGTCGGAGAAGATGATGATGTCGAAAGGGCCCTGCAAGTCGGACAGGTCATGGGCATCCGCCAGCACAAACTCGAGGTCCGGGTGGCGCGCCCGGGCGCGCGCGATCATTTCCGGGGAGAAATCCACCCCGACGCCGCGCGCCGGCTGCGGGGCGGCCAGCAAGTCGCCGTCCGCGCAGCCGATCTCGAGCACGCGTTGGCCGGGATTGACCAGGAATCGATAAACCTCCTGGATTCGGTTGTGGTACCAGCGGCGCCAGCCGTTGCCGGAAGTCCGGCTGCGCGCGATGGCGTCCCAATGGGCAATATGGCTCGCTTGATACTCGCGGCCGGCGTTGTCAAAAGGGGGATTTGCATGCATGACGCGCAGATTGTAAGCGGGGCGAGCAGGATTGCACAGGTTGGCACTTGACCCATTATTGAATGGGGTTATAATTCAGTTGTTGAATTTTGGATTACCAAACCCATGGAAACCGCAAACGAAGACGTCCGTGAACTCTCCCTGCTCGAACGGATCGAGCATGACCCGAATGTCAATCAATCCACCCTGGCTACGCAGTTGGGCGTGGCGGTTGGCACGGTCAACTGGCACCTGAAGCGGCTGATCGCCAAGGGCGCGGTGAAAGTTTCGCGGGCCGAGCGCAAGAAACTGCGCTACATCATTACGCCGGAGGGCATTGCCCTGCGCGCCCGGCTGACGATCAATTACGTGGAGCACTCGCTTTCCCTCTATCGCCGGATGCGGGAGCGCGTGAAGGAACAGATCGCGGAGGTCCGCCGCGCCGGCTACGACCGCGTCCGCATCCTCGGGGAAGGCGACGTGGCCGACATCTGCCGCCTGACCTGCCTCGAGCAGAATATCGCGGTCGTGAACGATGAGGACGCGCCGGCCCTCGTCCTGGACGGGCATAAGCTGCGCCTCGAAGGGCTCGAATGAGCGAACCGCATGTGCTCATCACGGGCGGAGCGGGCTATATCGGCTCGCTCCTGACGTCCGAGCTGTTGTATGCGAAGTACCGCGTCACCGTCGTGGACAACCTGCTGTTCGGCGGCGAGTCGCTGGTCCCGTTCCTGCACCATCCCAATTTCCATTTCGTTAAGGCAGACATTACCGAGCCGCGCGCGTTGCGTGAAGCGGTCAGGGGCGAGTGGCCGAACCCCGGCGCGATCGTGCACCTGGCAGCCATCGTCGGGTTTCCGGCCTGCCAGGCGGTCGGCAAACAGGTGGCGTGGCAGTACAACGTCGAGGCCACAAAGACCGTCTTCGGGCAGGCTGCAGACCTGGGCGTCGAGCGCTTCGTATTCGGTTCCACCTACAGCAATTACGGGCTGTCGACCGCCGGCCCGGTGACGGAAGAATCGCCGCTCAATCCGCAGTCCCTGTACGCGGAGACCAAGGTCGCGGCAGAGGAGTTTTTGCTCGCACAAAAGGACGCCTCGCCGGCGCCCGTGATCTTTCGCTTCGCGACACTCTATGGAATCTCGCCGCGCCCCCGCTTCGACCTGATCGTCAACCAATTTGTGCTGGAGGCCTTCACGCGGCGCGAGCTGATCATCTACCAGCGTGGATATTCGCGATCCTTTGTGCACGTGCACGACGTAACGCGCGGCATCCGGCTTGGGCTGGAAGCTGCCGAGCAGAGAGTGCACGGCCAGGTCTACAACCTGGGAACGGACGCCGGCAATTACACCAAGGATCAGATCGTCGCGCTGGTGCTCAAGCGCCTGCCGGAGACCAACGTCGAATACAAGAACCTGTCGTTTGGCGGCGATATGCGGGACATCTCCGTCTCGTTCGCCAAGGTCAAGCGCGAGCTTGGATTCGACGCGACGCTGGACGTGGACGATGGGGTGCGGGAAGTGCTGTATGCGCTGAAAACGGGCCTGATCCGCAATCCGGCAGACGAGAAATATCGCAATGCGCAATTTATCGTAACGTGAGAGGGAAGTTGAAGGTTGCAGGTTGAAAGTTATCGGATGAAGGTTTGAGAGAATGACCACTGCAAAACGCTTTGAAGATCTGGATGTCTGGCAAAGATCCAAGGAGTTGACGAACCTTATTTACGGGCTTTCGTCAGACGGGCAATTTGCGCGTGATTTTGGCCTGCGGGATCAGATGCGCCGAGCGGCAGTGTCGATCATGTCTAATATTGCCGAAGGCTTTGAGGGTCAGACTCAGGCAGTGTTCATTCGGTTTCTTGGACATGCAAAAGGCTCCGCGGGCGAAGTGCGCTCTCAACTTTATGTGGCCCATGAGCAGACCTACCTTACCGACGAGCAATTCAATTCTGCCCTCGCACTTGCCGAGTCTTGCAGCAAACAACTTACGCGGTTAATTCAATATCTCCAAACGCAACCCAATTCCCGGCGTGTGCGGGAAGATGGAGTTTTGTATGAAGTCTAACCTTCAACCTTCCCACTCCTCGACACCCCCTTCGGCC
>DASXQN010000010.1:0-9008 GCA_036507155.1 Anaerolineales bacterium | reverse complement strand
TGGTCCAGCGTGTGGCGGAAACAGTCTTCATGCCGCTGACGGTGGGAGGCGGCGTCCGCAGTGTGGACGATATGCGCCGCCTGTTGGTCGCCGGCGCTGATAAGGTCAGCGTTAACTCCGCGGCGGTGCGGCAGCCCGAGTTGCTTTCAGAAGGCGCGACGCGTTTCGGCGCGCAGTGCATCGTGCTAGCGATCGATGCGCGCCGGCGCGCGGGATCGCAGGGCTGGGAAGTCCTCATCAATGCGGGGACGCTTCCGACGGGTCTCGACGCGCTCGAATGGGCTGTACGCGGCGTTGAACGGGGCGCCGGCGAGATCCTGTTGACCAGCATGGACGCGGACGGCACGCTTGCCGGCTACGACCTCGAGCTGACGCGCAGCCTGGCGGAGGCTGTGTCCGTGCCGGTCATCGCCTCAGGCGGCGCGGGTACTGCCGCGCACTTCGCCGAGGTACTCACGCAGGGCAAAGCAGACGCCGCATTGGCGGCCTCGCTTTTTCATGACGGGCGGCTCACCGTGCCCGATCTTAAAAGAGAATTGCAGTCGCGCGGTATACCGGTTCGCGCTGCTGATGATTCGCCGGCAGTACAACTGCCGGCATAACCTTTGTTGGGAGGCAGTAAGAGGTCTTTAGACCATGTACTGCCGACATGGGCAAGCGCCGTCTCGACTCGAGCGGCGGTAGGAGTAATACGATGGAGACGGTATCAGGTCGAAGTCTGGTCTTCGATGCGCAGGGTCTGATCCCCGCGATCGTGCAAGATGCAGGCTCAGGTGAAATGCTCATGCTGGCTTATATGAACGCCGAGTCATTGCGATTGACGCAGACGACAGGCCAGGCCCATTTTTGGTCGCGCAGCCGCGGGAAATTGTGGCACAAGGGCGCGACGTCCGGGAACGTTCAACGTGTGATTGAGATTCGCCTCGATTGCGATGCCGACGCATTGCTCCTGCGGGTCGAACCGGCGGGACCGGCCTGTCACACGGGCGAGCACAGCTGCTTCTTTCGCCGACTGGAGGAAACTAAATGAGCATTCAGTGGCTGTTTGATGTCATTGAAGCGCGGCAGGACGATCCTGTTTCGGATTCGTACACTGCCCAGCTGCTGATGGAGGGTCTGCCGAAGATCGCGCAAAAGGTGGGGGAGGAGGCGACGGAAACCGTGGTTGCCGCACTGGCACAGGACGATCAGCGCCTGATCGCGGAAGTCGCGGATCTGACCTACCATGTATTGGTCTTGTTGGCCGCGCGTCATGTCACGCCGGCGGATGTCATGCTGGAATTGAAGCGACGGCACGCAAAATAGCTAGCTCTAAATCCACTGGCTTGTTCGGCTGCAGTTGTACTGCACGCTTCGACTTCGCTACGCTCCGCTCACCGTTCGTGCCGTCTCGTACCGGCGGCTACGCCGGTGCGAGACGGCAGCGCGAGAAACTGGAGGTGCAACTGCGACGCGAACTTGCGCAGCGCGATTGCCTACTTGCCCCCGGTAGCCTTGGCGGTCGCGGCCGAGCGCGTGTGAACGTCGAGCTTTTCGAACACCGCCTTCAGGTGTCGCTTGACCGTGTTGGTGGTGATGACGAGTTTCTCCGCAATTTCCTTGTTCGTCAGCCCCTGCGCCAGCAGTTCCAGCACCTCGCGTTCGCGATCGGTCAGCGTGCTCAGCTCGCTCATCGATTGATACGTGACGCGCGCTTCCTCCACCACGCGGCGGAACACCGCGCGGTCGAAGGTCTGCTTCTCGATGTATGCCGTGATCGAGTGCTCGGAATAAATGCGCTGGATCTCCTCCGGCTCCGCGTTCCCACTGACGACGATCGTCGGGATGCCTTCCTCGCGTGTGCTGTCGAGCAGGCGATAACCTTCAACGCGTTCGTCGGCTACGCTGTGGTCCCAGGGATAACCCACCGCGCCCTTCAGTGACAGGTCGATCACAGCCAGCGTGAATCTTTCGCGGCGCAGGTAACCGAGCGCATCGCCGAAGCTCGCGCAGGTACGCACCTGAAAGCCTGCATCGGTCAGGAGCTCATTCAGAATGCTGCGCCAACCGGCGTCGTCCTCGACGACCAGGGCCGCTTCGGAAGGATATTTGACCGGGGCAGTGCGGCCCTTCGCGGGCGCGGCAGCTGACCCCGTCCCCGGGGCCGGCACCGCGGCGGGCTGGTGCGGAGGGCTGATCAAAACGCGATTGACGATGTCGCGAAACTGGCTGCGATGGAAGCTCTCTTTGCGCAGGAAGGTGAAGGCGCCGTAATCGGTCAGCGCCGTGACGGCCAGTTCGACGGTCGCAAAGCCGGTCAACAAAATGGTCTGGCAGTTCGGATCTAATCGGCGCACCGCGTCCAGGACGCGCAACCCATCATAGTTGTTGTGATCGTTGGGGGAGAGGGACAGATCCACCACAGCGACGCGATGAGGCTGGGCCTTCAGGATCAACGAGGCCTGTTCGAGGTTGGAGGTCACGTCGACCTGTAGGCCCGAGTCCGTAAGGATCTCGCTCAGGATCTGCTGCCAGGACGGATCGTCTTCCACGACGAGCGCGCGCAACGGAGCCGGCGTCATGATTGCACTCCCGCATCCGCGCACGGCAGGCGCAGCCGGAAGGAGGTGCCATGTTGGCCATCGCTCTCCACTGTCACGGATCCGCCCAGCCGCGTCATCAAGGTCTTCACCCACCACAAGCCGAAGCCGAGTTTCCCGGGGCGGGCGCCGGTCGGGCCGGAGAAATCCAGCTCGAAGATCTGATCGTGCAGCTCGGGCAGGATTCCCGGACCGCTGTCAGCCACCGTAACATCGACCCACTGGTCGCCGTGCAAGCCCTGGATCGTGATCACACCCTGGCCGTGCATGGCCTCGACCGCGTTCTCGATCAGGTTCTTGAATACGAACGTCAGGCTCTGACTCCCAGCGAGCACGGTGGGGAGGTCCTCCAGATCTTGCATGTTGACGTGAACGCCGGCCGGCAATTGCGCGGCGCGGATGGCCTCGCCCACGCGCGGCGCCACCTGGATCTGCTCGAGGCGGATGGGCCGCAGATGCGACAGGTTTTCCTGCACCACCTGCATCGCCTCGCTGGCGCAGCGTTCGATCTCACTGAGATTGTTCGCGAGATAGGGATCGATCTCGAGCGCGCTGCGGTATTTGTCCTGCAGGGTCTGCACCCGCACCGGGATCGTACCCACTTTATTGTTCATGTTGTGCAGCAGGTTTGAGGAGATGTCGCCCACCGCTGCGAAAGTTTCTGCGATCCAGCGCTGCTCTTGTGAAGCCCGCAGGGCCTGCTGGCGCGACTCATTCTGCACAGCCAGCACGGCATAATTTGCCAGGCAGGTGAGCACCTTCTCGTCCCATTCTGACTCAGCGAAGCGGCCGATATCCGCGTCCGTGCTGAAGACGCTGAACGCGCCGAGGACCTGGCCCTGCGCGCCCGTCAGCAACGGCACGATCAAAGCCCGGGACCAGCCGTGGGCCTCGGCCAGATCGTGACGATGAAAGCGCGGATCGGAGCGCGCATCGTTGGTGGCGACCGGTTTCTTCGTCAGGACGGCCTGGCCGGTCAGACTCCCCTCGAGCGGGATCCGTTCCCCGAGGCGCTGCCCGCCCGTCGAGGCGGCCAGAGTCAGGTCGTCGTCATCACCCAGCAGCCAGATGGCGCTGGAAGAGGCATTCAGCAGATCGTTGGCGACGATGCCTAGATGGTCCAGCACTTTTTCAGCGGGTTGCGAAAGCAGCAACTGGGCTACTTCCTGCAGCGCGTCCAGCAGGCGCACTTCCTGAATGGCGGTGACCGCGTAGGTTGCCAGCGATTGCAGCATGTGGCTGTCATCTTCCGAGAATGCGCGCAGGTTTGGACTCTCGAGGTTGAGGACGCCTTCCAGCCGCCCGCTGGCATTGATCAAGGGCACGGCCAGCTCGGAGCGCATTTCCAGGCCCGGGTCGAGCGGATAGTAGATCTTGGGCCAGGGTTCGTCCTTCAGGTCCTGGATCAAAAGCGGCTGGCGGCTGCGCGCGACATGGGCCATGATACTGTTCCCGCCCAGCGGCAAACGATCCACCATCGGCCGTTCGAGCTTCACGCCGCCGACGGCACGTGTGATCAAAAACTCACCGCTTTTGTCCAGGAGCCGGAAGATGCCGTATTGTGCGTTGGTCACTTCCAACGCCAGTTGAAGGATGGACTCAAGGGTTTCTTCGAGGCGCAACCGCGACGAGATCAGCAGTCCTGCGCGGCGCAGGCGGCTCAATTCTTCCTCTTTGCGCGTCAGATCGCGCCGGACGCCTGCCAGGCGCCGTGTGTGATAGATGGCCATGGCGGCCTGGTTGACGAAGTTATCGAGCATGAGCTGTTCGAGGTGCGTGAACTCGCGTTCCTCGAACAGATAAATATACAAAACACCGACGGCCTGCTCCGCCACGACCAGCGGGAAGCATGCCACGGCTTTCACGCCGCGCGCTGCATGATGGGGATGGACAGTGAGGTCGGGCTCTTCATACGAGAAGGTGCCGCGACGGCGTTGGATCGTGCGTGCGCCGATCCCGCCTGGACGCGGCGCGTCGTCCGGACGCTCAGTGGACGAAGGAGCCTGCCCTTCTGCCTCCGCCGAGACGCGCGATTCGTCCTCGAATGCGGCAGTGGATTGATCGTAGGTGTAGATGACCGCCGATGAGCCGGGCACGACGCGGATCGCGCTCTCCACAATCAACTGCAGACTCACATCGCTGTTGCCCGCATCGCTGGGGCCAATGTGATTGATCGCAGCGCTGATCTGGTTGAGGCTTGCGAGGGCTTCGAGCAGCCGGGGATCGGTTTCCTGAGAAGGCACGTAGTCCTTGTCTTTCATCGCCTGTGACAGGCTGATAGCGGCATTAACCGATGATGGTCTCATCTCATTGTACTATGTGCAAGTTCGGGCGGTCAGATGTTCTGCAGGAGCTGCCAGCCGAGCTGCAGCGCGAACAGGCCCAGGGCGAGTCCGCAGGCGATGTTCACCCAGCGGAAAAAGGCCGGTGTAACGAACCGGCGTCCCCAGGCCACCAGGCCGGCCATGAAGAAGCACCACAAGATCACACCGAGAAAGAATGCAGTGTAAAACGTTGCATAGTGAAAGAGCTGCGGCGTGCCGGGGACAGCCACAAAGATGGAAGTACCGACACTTACCCAGAATGCGATCGCGAACGGATTGCTCAAAGACAGGAGCATGCCCGTTGCGAAGTCGCCTCGTTCCGAAGCCGGCGCTGCGCCGAGCGCGGTCTCAAGGCGCGCATCCTTGAAGGCTTTGAACGCCAGATGGCCGAGGAAACAGATTCCCACGAGGGACAAGACCAACCGCACGATCCAGTTCTGGATCAAGACGGCGGCGCCCGCAATGGCAAGGGTTGCCCAGGTGGCATCGCCGATCACCGAACCGATCTGGACCGAGAGCGCGGACCAGAATCCCCGGGCGAAGCCGCGCCTGACGGTTTCCGCCGTCACGACCCCGGGCGGTGCGCAAAAAGCGATGGCGAGAACGAACGACGAAACAAACAGATACATATGAACTTACGTGAAAGGCCGAGGAGGAGCCTCGGCCTTTCACTTTCACCTTTCCCAGGAGGAGAGACTATGTAGTTTCCTACGTGAGTTCACCCAGGCAGTTCGCACCGTTTTCGGGCTGCTGCACTAAACGTCGAAATACAGGGTGTACTCGTAGGGGTGCGGACGCATGCGGGCCGGATCGACTTCATTCTCACGCTTGTAGGTGATATAGGCCTCGAGCAGGTCGGCTGTGAAGACATCGCCCTTCAGCAGGAATTCATGATCGGCCTCAAGCGCATCCAACACTTCGTTCAGCGAGCCAGGCACCTGCTTGATTTTCTTCAGCTCTTCAGCCGGCAGATCGTACAGGTCCTTATCTTGTGGTTCGCCGGGATCGATCTTGTTTTGAATGCCATCCAGGCCGGCCATCAGCAGTGCGGGGAAACACAGGTAGGGATTCGACGACGGATCCGGAGCCCGGAATTCCACGCGCTTGGCTTTGGCGCTCTTCGAATAGACCGGGATGCGGCAGATCGCGGAGCGGTTGCGTTGAGAGTAAGCCAAATTCACGGGTGCTTCGAAGCCGGGCACGAGGCGGCGATATGAGTTTGTCGTGGGAGCAGCCAGGGCCAGCAGGGCCGGCGCATGTTTGAGCAGACCGCCGATGTAATATTTGGCCGTATCGGACAGGCCGGCATAGCCGGACTCGCTGAAGAATAGGTTCTTGTCGGCGTTCCATAGGCTTTGGTGCACGTGCATGCCGGATCCGTTGTCCCCGTACATGGGTTTGGGCATGAAGGTGGCGGTCAGGCCGTTTGCGCGTGCCACGGTCTTGACGATGTACTTGTATTTGGTGAGCTTGTCCGCCATCGTCAACAAGGTGTCGAAGCGCATGTCGATTTCGCATTGGCCCGCCGTTGCCACCTCGTGGTGATGCACCTCAACATCGATCCCCGTGGCCATGAGGGCCAGGACGATCTTGCTGCGGATATCTTGCAAGCTATCCGTCGGCGGGGTGGGGAAGTAGCCGCGCTTCGGGGCGATCTGTCCGCCCAGGTTGGGCTTCAGATCCTCGCCGGATTTCCACCAACCCTCGTTGCTGTCGACGTAATAAAAGCTGGAATTGGTGCCGCCGCCGTAGCGCACGTCATTGAACAGGAAGAACTCGGCCTCCGGGCCCCAGAAACTCTGGGTGGCGATGCCGGTTTGCTTCAAGTACGCTTCGGCCTTTCGGGTCACATACCGCGGGTCACGTTCATACGGCGTGCGTGTGATCGGGTCATAGACATCGCAGATGATCACCAGCGTCGGGACCTCGAGGCTCGGGTCGACGAAGGCAGTATTGGGATCCAGCAGCAGGAGCATATCCGATTCATCGATGCTCTTGAAACCGCGGATCGACGAACCGTCGAAACCGATGCCCTCTTCGAAGAGGTCTTCATCCATCGTGGAGGCCGGAATGGAAAAATGCTGCCAGGTTCCGGGAAGATCGATAAAGCGCAGGTCCACCATTTGGACGTTTTTCCCCATTGCGAGCACATCTTTTACTGACTTTGCCATTGGAACATCTCCTCGAATTTGAATGATAACGGATTATTTCTGGCCCGTTTGGACTGGCAAATTATAGGCGGGGAGGAAATGACCCGTCTATTACCCAAACGGGTGAATAAACGGTACCCCGCCGCCCAACGACCATTGCAGTGGACGCTCGACCGCTGACCCGCCTGCGCGAGCGATCTAACCCTAAACTCTGCGTTCGATGGCAAAGAATGTGGGAACGCGTGCGGTGGTCGGGAAGTAATTCATCCCAACCACCGCAGCAGCACCCTTCAAAAGGAGAGAAACGTAAATGTATTCTCTACACTGCGTTCTTTGCCGGCTCCCAATCCCTTGGGTAGGCTTCGGCGCCCATTTCAGGAATGTCCAGGCCCTTCAATTCGACATCGCGCGAGACGCGCAGCAGCTTGAAAGAAGCCAGAAGTCGGAAGAACAGGAACGAGAGTCCGAAAACGGCGACGAAGATACTGATCACTTCGATGAGCTGAGCAATGATCTGTGTACTGCCGCCATAGACCAGGCCAGTGACCGCCGACTCAACACCGTTCCAAGCTGCCGTATCCGGATTGCCATTTGCAAAGATGCCGACCGCCAGGACGCCCCAAGCACCATTGAACAAATGCACGGGTACTGCGCCGACCGGATCATCGATCTTGAGTTTCTCAATCCAGACGGATGCCCAACAGACCAGCACGCCAGCGATTACGCCGATCACCACCGCCGCCCAGGGGTCGACAAAAGCGCACGGCGCGGTAATGGCCACCAGGCCAGCCAGGGTGCCATTAACCGACATGCCAGCATCTGGTTTTTTGGATGCACCAAAGAGCCACATATAAGTCATCGCTGAAACGCCGCCAGCGGCACCTGCCAGCAACGTATTTACAGCCGCAAGGACTGCCAGATTTCGGAAGGCACCCACGAAGCCAAGCGAAGAACCAGGATTGAAACCGAACCAGCCGAAGAACAGGATGATTGTGCCCAACACACCGATCGTAATGTTGTGGCCTGGGATAGTGTTGGCAGAACCATCCTTATTGAACTTGCCGATGCGTGGGCCGAGCACGGTTGCGCCTGCCAGACCCACACAACCGCCGATCATATGCACGACGCCGGAGCCGGCGAAGTCCACTGCGCCATTACCAAAACCGGCGATCCGGCCCAGGTTTTGCAGCCAGCCGCCGCCCCACACCCAGCCGCCGACCAGCGGGTAGATAAACATGCTGACCCACAGGCTCATCAGGACGAAGCCGATGAACTTCAGCCGTTCCGCCATGGAACCGGTGGGAATGGTTGCGGCCGTATCCATGAACACCATCTGGAAAAGGAAGAAGGCAAACACCCCGGAGGTAGCCAGCGGAATGCCGGCAAGGAAAAACCCGCTGCCGCCCAGGATTCCAAACTGGCCGAAGCGCAGCAGGGGAGTAGCCAGCAAACCGCTCCAATCGCCGAGGGTGACCGGTGAGTGCGCCCATTCTCCGGCGATGGCGCCCGCGGTGGCGACTGCTGGATAGGCTGCATTTACGCCACCAAACTGAAAGGCAAACCCGGTAAGCCAGTAGCCAACTGCCCCGATACAGAACACCATCATGTTCATCATCATCGTGTGGGTCACGTTCTTGTTGCGGGTGAAACCGGTCTCGACCAAGGCGAAGCCCGCCTGCATGAAGAAGACCAGGAACCCACCCACGATCATCCACATGACGTTGATGCTCAGTGCAATATCTTCACTCGTAGGCCCCTCGCCTTGCGCAAGGGCAGGGGTGGCGAGCATCAGCGCCAGGATCGCCACGAGCGGCAGAACCAACACGAACCGTTTTTTCTTGCTAATCCTCATTTCTCATTCTCCTTGATTATGAATTTGTCGTTCCGTTCTTGACATGTCGTGCGATGTATTCCAACACGCTTTCCACTTCGGCGGGTTTCATGAACAGCGTGAG
>DASXQN010000009.1:0-2901 GCA_036507155.1 Anaerolineales bacterium | reverse complement strand
AAGCAAAGGATCAAGCAGAGGGGGCGCAACCGATGTTCGGCCGGGTGGAGTTCGACCGCGTCAGTTTCAACTACCACGACGGCAAGGCCTCGCTCAGCGAGGTCAGCTTCGAAGCCAGGCCGGGCCAGACTGTCGCCATCGTCGGGCCCACCGGCTCCGGCAAAACGACCTTGGTGAATCTGATTCCTCGTTTCTACGACCCCTCCGGGGGACGAGTGCTGGTCGATGGGGTCGAAGTCCGCGAGCTTAAGCTCGATCAACTGCGCCGCAGCGTCGGCGTCATCTTTCAAGAGACGTTTCTTTTCAGCGCCACGGTGGCGGAGAACATTGCTTATGGCCGCCCCGATGCGTCCCGGAAGGAGATCGAGGCATCGGCCCGCGCCGCGCAGGCGCACGAGTTCATCCGGGAATTGGAAGACGGCTACGACACGACCATCGGCGAACGCGGCGTCACGCTCAGCGGCGGACAGAAGCAGCGCGTTGCCATTGCGCGGGCGTTCCTGTTGAATCCGCGCATCCTGCTCCTTGACGACGCCACGGCCAGCGTCGATTCCCAGACCGAGCGACTGATTCAGGAAGCGATGCGACGCCTGAGCGTCGGGCGAACCACTTTCGTCATCGCACATCGTTTCTCCACGGTTCAGCACGCCGACCAGATTCTGGTGTTGAAGGAAGGTCGCATTGTCGAGCGCGGCACGCACGCAGAATTGATCAAACGCGGCGGGTTTTATGGCGAGATAGTGGAAAGTCAAATCAGGCGATGAAGCGTTGGTTGTCAGTGGTCAGTGGTCAGTTGCATGTCGCAATCGAGCGGCATAGCCTCCGGAAAACAAACCCTGAAAGGAACTATGAAAAGCGCATTCGAAAACCTCAGAGTATATCGACTCTCCGAAGAACTGGCTGATGAAATCTGGGACCTGGTGCTCGGCTGGAACAATTTCGCCAAAGACACCGTCGGCCGACAATTGGTCCGCGCGGCGGACAGCATCGGAGCGAACATTGCCGAAGGCACTGGGCGCGGCACGTTTCAGGACAACCGGCGCTTCCTAAGAACTGCCCGGGGATCATTAAGAGAAACGCAGCATTTTCTGCGGCGCGCTTTCCGTCGAAAACTGATCGCGGAAGCGCAGGTGAAAACGATCAAACCGCTCATTGATGAACTGGCACCGCGCCTTAATGCCTACCTGAAATCCATAGGAACGGTCAAAGCGCAGGGTGAATCCGAGCAACGGGACGAATGACCTTGGCAACTCACCACGGCCCACCGGCTACTGACCACTGACTACTGACTACTGGCTACTGGCTTAGCTACTGACCTTTGGCATCAAACGACTTCATTCTGTTGGAAGAAGAATTCGCGCAGAAGCCGATGAGCAAGGCGACCTTCCGGCGCCTGCTCGGCTATCTGCGTCCGTACCTGCGGACCTTCCAGCTCAATCTCATTTTCACGCTCCTGGCAACGTTCTCGCAGTTGCTCGGCCCCAAGTTCATTCAGATCGGCATTGACCGGTACCTGATCAACTTCTCGAATGCACAGGCTGCGTTTCGCGGCATTCTCATCCTGAGCGCCATCTATCTCGGCAACCTCCTGGTGGGCTGGCTGCTCTCCGCCGCGCAGGTCAAGAGCGCCATTGCCGTGGGACAGGGGGCCATGAATGACCTGCGTCTCGCCGTCTTTCAACACATCCAGCGGCTCTCGCTCAACTATTTCGACAAAACCCATCAGGGACGGATCATCAGTCGCGCGGACACCGATATCGACTCACTGGACCGCGTGCTGACCTGGGGCGCCAACCAGTTGCTCACGAGCGAGCTGACGTTGATCGGCGTCACCATCCTGATGCTGCAATACGACTGGCGACTCTGCCTCGCCGTGAGCGCGGTCATCCCGCCGCTGGCCGTGGCCACGCGACTCTTCCACGACTACGGCCTGAAGGCCTACCGCGACTTGCGCGCGCAGAGTTCGCGCCTCACGGGCGCCATGGCGGAGAATATCGCGGGCGTGCGCGTTGCCCAGGCATTCGCGCGCGAGGAGGAGAACCTGCTCCGATTCCAACAGCTTCAGGGCGTCTATTTCGCTCGTTTCCTGGTGGTGGCGCGAATCTTTCACACGTATATGCCGTTCGTGGCTCTGATGTCCGGTCTGGGCACAGCTATCATCCTTGGCTACGGCGGCTCCCTGGTGATGCAGCGTGAAATCACCGTCGGCGGGCTGGCCGCCTTCATCCTGTATCTTGGAATGTTCTTCGGGCCGATCCAGACGATGGGCGACCTCTACAACGCCGTGCTTTCGACCGCCGCGAGCGCGGAGCGCATTTTCCAACTGCTCGATACCGAGCCCCAGATACGAAATCGCCCCAACGCTCTCGAGTTGCCGCCTGTCCGCGGCCATATCCGCTTCGATCACGTCCGCTTTCGTTATGACAGCACCCCGGCGGACACGTGGATTCTGAAGGATATCTGCTTCGAGGCGAAACCCGGCGAGACCGTTGCCCTGGTCGGCGCCACGGGTTCCGGCAAGACCAGTGTCATCAGTCTTCTGGCGCGGTTTTACGAGCCGCAACAGGGACTCATCACGATGGACGGAATCGACATCGGTGAAGCCACAATCGAATCCCTCCACCGTCAGATCGGCATTGTGACCCAGGACAACTTCCTGTTCACGGGCACGGTGAGGGAGAACATCATGTTCGGCCGACCCGATGCCTCGGCGGGAGAAATCATCGAGGCGGCGAAAACTCTCGGCGCAGACGAAATCGTCTCGCGGTTCGAGAAGGCCTACGAAACGAAAGTGGCCGAGCGCGGCTCCAACTTCAGCGCCGGTGAGCGTCAGCTCATCTGTTTTGTGCGGGCCATGGTGGCCCGTCCCCGGATCCTGATCCTCGACGAAGCCACCAGCGC
>DASXQN010000008.1:0-4834 GCA_036507155.1 Anaerolineales bacterium | reverse complement strand
TATGGATTCCTGTTGACTTGCAGCGCGATCACCGTCATCTTTTTCCAATTCTGGACATCGCGCGTCATCAAGTCCCGCCCCCCGTTCCTGATGATGGCGCTGGGCGTGGTCTTCTACATGATCGGTTTTACGATGTTCGGTTTTGTGACGGCCTACGCCCTCTTCGCCCTCGCCATCGTGATCATCACCATCGGCGAGATGATCGTGATGCCCACCAGCTCGGCGCTGGCCGCCAACTTCGCCCCACAGGACATGCGCGGCCGCTACATGGCGGTCTTCGGCCTGACCTGGGTGCTGCCTTCCACCTTCGCCCCGGCCGCTGCGGGCTACATCCTCGACAACCTGAATCCCAACCTGCTCTGGTATGTCGGCGGGGTGCTCTGCGCGGTCGCGGCCCTCAGTTTCTACGCATTGCACATACGCCTCGGGGCTCAGGAGCGTTTCGCGCCAGCTCCCCCGAATGGACAGGCGCTCCAGGCTGCGAGCGACTAAGCAAAAGTCCCGTCTTTCGACGGGACGTTTGCTTAGTGATGATGGTGGCCGGCTTCATGCGCATGGCCGTGTTCGATCTCCTCGGCGGTGGCTTCGCGCAATCCCACCACCTTCACATTGAAGCGCAATTCCTTGCCGGCCAGGGGATGATTGAAGTTCAACCTGATCTTCTCCCCCTCCACACTTTCGATGCGTGCGTACATCGGCTCACCGGATTCGTCGCTTACCTGCAGCTCAATGCCCGCGCGCACCGGTATTTCCTCCGGAAATTCCGCGCGGTCGACGTCCGAGAACGCGGATTCATCGAACTCGCCATACGCATCCGCGGGCGCGATGACCACGTCCTTGCTCTCCCCGACCTTCATGCCGATCATCTCGCGCTCGAGTCCGGAGATCACGTTTTGGTGGCCGGCCAGAAACTCCAGGGGACCCTGGCCCTCGGAAGTGTCAACGACTTCATCTTCCACCCATAGCGTATATTCCATGGAAACAACCTGGTCGTTATGCACGGATGTTTGATCCGCCATTGGTAGTCCTTTCTTCATGAACAAAAAATAAAACCCGCAGTACGCGGGTTTCCCAGTGGCGAGGGTGGGATTTGGACCCACGACCAAGGGCTTATGAGTCCCCTGCTCTACCACTGAGCTACCTCGCCGAGCGGGCCAAATATTACTATGGGAGCTATCATTTGTCAACGCTGCCCCAAAAAACGCGCTCAAATCATATCGCAATGAACAAATCGCATCCGAAAGGTTATAATGGTATCTGATCGGAGGCGCCGCCATGAAGATCATGGTCTTGAACAATGACCCGGCCGAACAGGCTGTCATTCAACAAGCCTTGGAACGCGCCGGTCATGAGCTGGTGTCGGCGCAGAACAGTCAGGCTGCCTGGACCTTGCTGGAACAAGGGGAGACGCGCTTCGTAATCGCCGACCAGGCGTCCACCGATGTTGATGAGAAAAAATTCGTTGCCCGCGTGCGGTCCGCCAAACCTGCGCTGCACGTTTACATTCTGCTCGTCAGCCCAAAGGCGCAGGAGCAGGATCACTCGGGGGCGGACGATTACCTGTACAAACCTCTGGGCGCCGGCGACCTGAGGTCGCGCATCGCGATCGGCGAACGCATCCTCGGATTGGGAGATAATCTTTCCCAGGCTCGCGATCAGCTGGAGAAGCTGGCCCTGATCGATCCGCTTACGGGGCTGCTCAATCAGAAGGCATTTCTGGCCACTGCGCACGCCGAACTCGAGCGCGCCCGGCGCTCCCAGTCACCCTTCAGCCTGATCGCCATGGATATCCGCGATTTCGAAAGCTTGATCGAGCTGCACGGTCCCGAAACCCTGA
Organism: Anaerolineales bacterium; assembly: GCA_036507155.1. Classification (GTDB taxonomy): domain Bacteria; phylum Chloroflexota; class Anaerolineae; order Anaerolineales; family Villigracilaceae; genus DASXQN01. Next base: position 2,997 of record DASXQN010000008.1, on the reverse strand, counting down.
ATAACGTCCTGAAGCTCGTCGCTCAATTGATCCGCGAAAAATGCCGGCCGTATGACTGCATCGGCCGCTGGGAGGCGGACCAATTCATCATCGCCCTGCCGGGCGTGATCGGGGCGGATGCTGAGAAGATCGTGGAGCGCATCGTGAGCGGGATCCGTTCGATGGGCATTGCCACGACGGACGGCATTCAGCTGCGCGTCGAGCTCGGCGCCGGCATCGCGGCCGCCTCACGTATCAGCGCCTCCACGGAATTGGACGGCCTGAACGACCAGGCCCTGCAGGCGCTCCAGCGGGCCAAGGAAACTGGCGGGAATCAGATCTACCTCACGTACGTCTGAAAATAAGTCCCCTCCGACAGGGGACTTCTTGTTGAATTGGATTTAGCCTAGCAGCTGGAGCAGCAGCAACGCCGCCATGCCCGCCAGGATCGTCAGCAGGATGTTCCGCGTGAACCAGGCGGTCAAAACCGCGATCGCACCGGCGAGCAAGCGCGCGTTCCCAAGCGAGATATCCAGTTCTCCCCCATGCATCATCAGCTCCGGAAACACGATGGCGGTGAGCACAGCCGGCGGGACAAAACGCAACGCCCGGCGAAACGTGAGCGGGATGTCGAAACGGCCCAACAGGTAAATGAACGACAACCTCATCGCATAGGTCACCAAACCCCCGATCAGCATGACTGCCCAGATGTTCATTTGCGGCCTTCGAGGAACGTCCCCAACGCAATGCCCACCATGGCGGCCAGGATCAGCCCGAGCTTATACGGCAGCCCGTATGCGGCCAGGGCGATGATCCCCGCGGACAGCGCTGCGGCAACCGCGGGGCGATCCTTCAGTGCGGGGATGACCAGCGCAATGAATGTCAGCGGCAGCGCAAAGTCAAGCGGCCAGTTGGATGGCAACGTGGCACCCAGGAGGATCCCAATCAGCGTGCTAACCTGCCAGGTGCTCCAGAGCGCCAGGCCCGCGCCGAAAAGATACCAGTGTGAAGAAGGCGTCACGCCATTACGGTCGTATTCATTGATCGCCACCGCATAGGCCTCATCAGTCAGCAGATACGCGAGCAGCGCCTTCCAGCGCATCGAAACGGAACCAAGATGCGGGGCGAGCGAAGCGCTGTACAGCATGTGCCGCAGGTTCACGACTGCGATCGTCAGCGCGATGACCAGTCCCGGCACCTGATCATGCACCAGCTTCGCGGTGATGAACTGTGATGACCCCGCGAAGACGATCGCAGACATGGCCTGCGCGGCCAACGGGGACAGACCGGCGTTGAGGGCCAGCACGCCGTAGATCATCCCGAACGGGAAGACGGCAATCAAAAGCGGGAATTCGGCCCGAACTCCCGCCCAGAAAGATACGCGGTTTTGGGACATCGGCTGCTAACGCGGGGATATGCGCGGATGTTTTTCCATTTTCGACTGGATTCTTCCGAGTATACACTCGAGTTGGGAGATGTCTTGACTTGCGATGGGAATCTAAGGCACCGGGTTCCACGCGAGCGAAAGCAGGACCGCGGCGAGAGCCAGCAGTGCACCGAGAGCCGTGAAGAAAACGCTGATCTCCATGCGCTCCTCTTTTACCAGCGAAAAAGCCGGTAGCTTTTCAAACACGTCATGCAGTTCGCCGGCGCTGGTGGCCGGGTAGTACTCGCCGCCGGTAATCTCTGCGACCCGCCGCAGTGTTTCCTCGTCGATGCCGCGGTTGAACCCGCCGCCGCCGAGGCCCTGGTTGCCGGGGCCGAGCGGATCGATGGACTCCTGGCCGCGCCCGCACAACGGGATCTCCCCGCTCGCGCGCGACGTGCCGAAGCCGATCGTGTATACGCGCACGCCGCGCTCCGCGGCCGCCTCGGCCGCATCGAGCGGCGGCGGTCCCGCGTTGTTGACGCCGTCGGTGAGCAACACGATGATGTAGGGAACGTTCTCCGCGTCCGGCGGAGGAGCCGAGGGGGCTTCGGGAGTCGTGCCGGGTAAGCCAGGCGGCGGCTGGTCGTAAATTTCAGCGATGGCATCCAGCGATTTCAGCAGGCCGCTGCCTATGGCCGTGCGCCGCGCAGTGCTCAGGCTTTCGATCGCGACCCGCAGGACTTCATGGTCATTTGTAGGCGCCTGCACCAACTCGGCGAATCCTGCGAACGCAACGATCCCGATCTGCGTGTTCGGTCCCTGGCTGTCGATGAAGGAGAGTGCCGCGGCTTTTGCGGCCGAGAGGCGATTCGGAGGGATATCCGTCTGGCACATGCTGCGCGAAACGTCCATCGCCAGGATGATCGTGGTTTGATCCGAGGGCAGGCTGACGGTGGCAACCGGCCGCCCGAACGCGACGATCAGACTCGTAAGCGCCACAAGGAAGTATGCGAACGGCAGGTGCCGCCGCAGCGCGGACTGCCGGCCGAGCGCGGCGCGCACCAGGGCCAGGCTCGAATAGCGCACGGCGTATCTGCGCCGCCGGCGCAGCACCCAGAGGTAAGCCAGGATGCTGAGCGGGACGATCAGCAGAAATACGAGCGCCAGCGGCCACAGGAAATCCATGCAATGCCTTTACATCACGGCCATCGGCCGAACCAGGCCAGTGACAATACGCCGCCGACCAACAGCACGAGCGCGCTGGCGCCCGCAAGGATGGAAGTGACCTCGATCTGCTCAGGCTTGATTACCAGTTGCGGTTGCAGCGTATCGTAGATGTCGCGCAGGTCCTGCTCGTTCGCGGCATTGAAGTAGGCCGCATCCGTCATCTGCGCGATCTGCTGGAGCATGGGCTCATTCAACTGCGTGTGCACAACGAACTCATCGATGCGCAGCGTCGCGCCGGCCGGACTGCCGATGCCGATGGTATAGATCCGGACCCCGCGCTGTGCGGCCAATTCTGCGGCTGCCAGCGGATCCGGGGACTGGTTGTTTTCGCCGTCGGTCAGCAGCACGACCGATGCAGGGGCATATTCGCCATTCCGAACAGGCGTCGGCACCGGCGCGCCGGACAGAATATCGGAAGGCAG
>DASXQN010000007.1:0-6343 GCA_036507155.1 Anaerolineales bacterium | reverse complement strand
CAGCACGGCCTGATCAATTGGGCCGATGATGATAAAGCCTGTTACGAGCTCACCCTATCCCTGATCGAGCGGGCCGCACTCTACATTGTGGGCCATGATAAGGGCGAGAAGACATTCGGCGGGCCAAAATACAAGTCGTTGGGTGAAAAAGAACGGAACGAAATTCTTGTCAAATTACTGCCTGTATTGCGCGGCAGGGTTTCGCAGGCAAACAAATTCATCGGGACGGTGCACGCGACGGATAATGTGCTCCAGTTCGTGAACAGCGTGGATGCGAGGCGGCTGGCCGAGATCGGCACGTCCTGCCCCGATCACTTCCTTCGAACAAAGATCAAGCCGCTCTTCGTCGATTGGAACCCGCAGAAGGAAACGTACGAGTCCCTGCTCGAAAAACTGGACAAGGGATTGGCCGCTTATCGTGAGGACTACGCGGCATATTATGAAACCTGCAAGCATCCGGATTCGCCGGCCATGCGCGATCCAAACCCTACCGTGATCCTGATCCCCGGGCTGGGCCTGATCGCATGGGGCAAAAACAAGAGCGAGAGCCGCGTTACCGCGGAGTTTTATTCCCTGGCCATTGAAGTGATGCGTGGCTCCGAGGCGATCAGCCAGTACCAGGGGCTGCCGCGTCAGGAAGCCTTCGATATCGAATACTGGCTGTTGGAGGAGGCCAAACTTAGGCGCATGCCGCCTGAGAAGGAAATGGCGCGCAATGTGGTGGTGGTAATCGGCGCTGGCAGCGGCATCGGCAAGGCCGTTGCACATAGGGTCGCAAAGGAAGGCGCGCACGTAGTCTGCGCCGATCTTTCCGAAGAGTCGGCAAAGGAAACAGCCCACGAATTGATCGACATCTATGGGATGGGCATCGGCGTGGCCGGCTCAGGTATCTCAGGCTGCGGTCCGGCCATTGCCTTGAGTGTGGACATTACGCAGCGCGAAACCATACGGGCCATGCTCGAGCAGATCGTTCTTGCCTATGGCGGCCTCGATAACATCATTATCACCGCCGGCGTCTTTGTCCCGCCGGACAAGCAGGGCCATATCCCGGATGAGAAATGGACATTGACCTACGCGATTAACGTGACCGGCCCCTATCTCGTCGCCGACGAAGCCAAAGCCGTCTGGCAGGCGCAAGACCTGCGGACCAGCCTGGTCATCACCACCAGCGCGAACGGTGCCGTTGCCAAGCAGGGTTCAGTGGCGTATGACACAAGCAAAGCCGCGGCCAATCATCTGATCCGGGAGCTTGCGATCGAACTGTCCCCGCTGGTGCGCGTCAATGGCCTGGCGCCGGCCACCGTGCTGGAAGGCAGCAGCATGTTCCCGCGCGACCGCGTAGTCAGTTCACTGACCAAATACGGCATTTCCTTCGACGTGGGCGAAAGCACGGAATCGTTACGCGACAAGCTGGCGGAATTCTATGCCCAGCGGACGCTGACGAAATTGCCGATCACCCTGGCTGACCAGGCGGAGGTCGCCTATCTGCTGAGCAGCGACAAATTCAGCAAAACCACCGGCCAGATCATCAGCGTGGACGGCGGCCTGCACGAGGCGTTCCTACGGTAGCCAAAAAGAAAGATCTTTACCACGAAGGACACTAAGGACACCAAGGGAAAAAGATCACGATTTTGGAAACCTCCGCCGTCGTGACCGTCGTGCCCTTTGTGTTTAAGAATTTATCCCTTGGAACCAGAGCCTGAATCTTCCATGTCCAAAGCTCAATTGTTCCTCACCTGCCTCGGCGACCAGTTCTACACCTCCACCCTCCAAAATATGGTCCGTATTCTGGAGCAGCTGGAGGTGGAGCTGGTCGTGCCTCCCGGACAATCCTGCTGCGGACAGCCGCTCTCCAATAACGGCTTTGAAGACAAAACGCGCGCGGTCGCAATGAATTTTCTGCGGGCCTTCGGCGAAAACGATGCACCGATCGTGGCGCCCTCGGGGTCGTGTGCAAGCATGGTGAAGCATCATTACGCCGGATTGTTCCCGGTTGGAAGCGCTGAACACGCCCTTGCCCTCGATGTTGCCGCACGCACGTTTGAATTCACCGAGTTTTTGATCCACCAACTCAAGGTCACAGATGTGGGCGCGGTATATCCGCATAAAGTGACCTATCACCCGGCCTGTCACTATCTGCGTGAATTGGGGCTCAAGACCGAGGCCAAGACCCTGCTGAATGCGGTACAGGGCCTGGAACTGGTACCCCTGCGCGAAGAAGAGACCTGCTGTGGATTCGGCGGCGCGTTCAGCGTGACCTATCCCGAAGTAAGCCGTAGCATGATGGAAAACAAGGTGAAATGTGTCATGGCCTCCGGCGCCGATACGCTGGTAACCTGCGAACCCGGCTGCCTGATGAACATGGCGGGAGGACTGCACAAGGCAGGCTCGAACATGCGCGCCTTGCACATTATCGACGTGCTCGCTTCCAAATAAAATCATTGTAGGGGCGAGATGACCTCGCCCCTACATCAAGAATTAATAATCATGAGCGAAACCCCATCGTATATTGCCTTCGAAGAATACAGCGAGCGCGTGCCTGCCAGCATCCCGGCGGCGGTTCAACAGGCAACCGAGCGTTTTGTGGCCGGGCGCGCCGCGCGCGTCGGGGAGCTGCCGCAGTGGGAGGAATTGCGCCAGATAGGGTCGGATATTCGGCAGCACACGCTCGAAAACCTCGACATCTATCTCGCCCGGCTGGAAGCCGCGGTGCTGTCGGCGGGAGGGCACGTCCATTGGGCGGGATCAGGCGAGCAGGCGCGTCAGATCGTGCTCCAGATCGCGCAAGCAAACAGCGTCAAGGCTGTCGTCAAGTCCAAGTCGATGGCCACCGAAGAGATCCATCTCAACGATGCGCTCGAAGAGGCCGGCATCGAGGCGCTCGAGACCGATCTGGGCGAGTACATCATCCAACTGGCAGGCACGGGCCCATCGCATATCATTGTTCCGGCGGTCCACCTCACGAAGGAAGAGGTCGCCGCGTTGTTCAGCAAACATCTCGGCATCGATGCTCCGACCGACCCAACTGAACTGGCGCGCATCGCGCGCGAGACCCTGCGGGAAAAATTCCTTTCGGCTCAAATGGGAATTACGGGCGGGAATTTCCTGATCGCCGAAAGCGGCACGCTCGTGATGGTGACGAATGAAGGCAACGGCCGCATGTGCACGACCATGCCCGATCTGCATGTTGCTGTGGTGGGCATCGATAAGGTTGTCCCGGACTGGGAATCATTGACCGTTTTTCTCAAATTACTGGCGCGCTCCGCCACCGGGCAGAAACTTTCCACGTATACGCAATTCATCACTGGCCCGCGCCGTGCGGAGGGCGAGTTCGGCCCGAAAGAATTCCACCTTGTCTTGCTGGATAACGGACGTTCGAAAATCCTCAGCGACCCGGTGGGCCGGGACGTGCTGAAATGCATCCGTTGCGGCGCGTGCGCGAATGTATGCCCCGTGTATAAGAATGTGGGCGGCTTTGCCTACGGCTCGTTCATCTCCGGCCCGATCGGCGCGATCCTTTCGCCGCAAATGCTCGGCACACAGGCTGCGCGTGAACTGCCATTCGCGTCCACGCTGTGCGGCGCGTGCGCAGAGGTCTGCCCGGTAAAGATTCCCATCCCAACCATTCTGCTCCATCTGCGGCGCCGCGTTGCCGAAGGGGACGAGTTTTCCGAACCGACCATCTCCCTGCCACTGCGAGCGACGGCTGCTCTTGCTTCCCTTGCGCTCGCATGGAATTGGATCTATCGTTTCGGCGCGCGCCTCCTGCCGGCCATCAATCCATTTTTTCGGCGTGATGGCTGGCTTTCAGGTTTGCCATACCCGATCAGCCGTTGGACGAAGGTCCGGCCGCTGCCCTCATTCGGCTCGCGCTTCCGTCAGTGGTGGCGGGCGCGCTCGGCTGAACGAAAAGGGGAGAAGCGATGACCAATCCGACCATCGAAAATATTCGCCGGTCTTTGGGGCGCACAGATCAGAGTGCTTTGAGCCCTCGGCCCGCCATCTATCCGCCGCGTCAAACCGAATCCGCGGCTGCGGAAATTGACCGCTTTCTCCGTGAGATCAAAAAGCTCTCCGGCGTGGGCCGGAAACTCTCAGCGGGAGATGTCGAACCTGCGTTGAGAACACTTCTCTCAGAGCAGGATATCCACACAGCCACTGCGTGGGACACAGCCTTTCTCAAACAATTGGGTATCACTGAAATGCTACAAGCCCAGGGCGTGAAGCTTGTCTCCCCAAACGCCGATAAACGCGAAATGGCGAAATGCGATCTTGGCATTACCGAAGCTGATTACGTTCTCCCTGAAACCGGGACGCTCGTCCTGCGCTCCTCGTACGAAAAGCCGCGCGCCGTATCGCTGCTGCCGCGCGTGCACCTCGCCATCGTCCGTCCGGACAGCTTGCGCGCGGACATGCACCAGGTCTTCGCCGAAGCGAAGCACGATCATTACCTGCTCTTCATCACCGGCCCCAGCCGCACTGCGGATATTGAGTTAACGGTTACATTGGGTGTGCATGGGCCCAGGAATTTGTACGTGTGGGTGCAGACTCCACAATAGAAGGTCTTGCGCATCGCGTCTTACCCCCAGGCTATGCTATAATTTTTTCGCCCGCCCCGGTAGTTCAATGGACAGAACAGGGCACTCCTAAGGCTCAGATGTGGGTTCGATTCCCCCCCGGGGCACTATGTGAATACTAACAGAATTCTTAGGTTTTAGCCCTTGCATACCCCGTGGGCTTATAGTATTATCCGGATTGGCAAGCGCTAGGATGCCCCCCTCATCCTGGCGCTTGCCATTTAATTTTGTATGAACAAGTAAGGAAATCGTCCCGCAGGTTTGGTCGAAGAGGTTCTACTTTCTACGGCCAGCCTGCGGGACGTTGATTTATCAGCCCATCGGGTGCTTCATCTTATTCCCACCCAGCAAATGCACGTGCAAGTGAAAGATGGTCTGACCACCGTGCTCACCGGTGTTGGTGATCAGGCGGTAGCCGCTTTCCTGGAAGCCTTCCTGCTCCGCCAGCTGCCGCGCCACCGTGAAGAGATGTCCCAGCAGCGGCTCATCTTCCGGAGTCACCGTATTGACCGAGTCGATGTGCTTGTTCGGCACGATCAGGATGTGCGCGGTCGCGAGCGGGTTGAGATCCCGGAAGGCGGTCACCTGCTCGTCGCGGTATACGATCGTGGCGGGGATCTGGTCGTTGATGATCTTGCAGAAGATGCAGTCAGCGGTCATGGTGGTGCTCCATATTCTTGTCATCCTGAGGGAACTAGGGCCAGCGCGAAGCGATGGCACGTGACCGAAGGATCTGCTTGTGGCAGAGAGAGATCCTTCCCCCTACGGGGACTTCGCGGTCACCGCCCTGGCGGAGTTTACACTGAGCGAAGCGAACGTGCCACAGGCTAAGTTCCCTCCCTCCGCTTCGCTACGGGATGCTTCGCGATCAGGATGACATGGATGTTAAGTTCCCTACGGCGCTACCGTAGGCATCGCCCCATACGTCGGCGCGCACACGATATCGTAGTATTCCAGCTCGACGGCCTTGCTCTGCTGTGCATAGGCCGCGGCCTCGTCTCCCATCACGCGGATCGTGTCCAAGTTGGGCAGCACTTGATAGGGCCAGTAGCGCGGCAGCGTCATCAACGGATCGTGGACGAAACCCTCCGCCAGGAAATACGGCCGCTGCGGATCGGACGCATCCGCCAGCGGAATCCAGTTGTACATCAGCGGGCCGCGCGGGTTGATCGTGAAACCGAGGCGGTAGCCGTACTGACGCGCGAACTGCACCGGACGGACGCCGAATCCGCCGCCCGGCCAGATGATGGCGACCGGGGTCTTGTGAAAATTCTGCTGCAGGTCGTTGATCGAACCTTCGAATTCACCCTTGAGAAATTCATCGGTGGACGAATCGCTCATCGGGATGTTGTGGATATAGCCGTGGGATTGATAGTCCACCCAGCCTTCTGCGTTGAGCGCCAGGTTTTCGGGTAGCACCGCGTTGCGGATCCCGTCCTCGAAGCTGATCCAGGCGTTGACGACCGGCCAGCCCCACTTTTCCCAATATGGACGGAAGTGCGTATTGAAGTTCTCGGCGTAATGCCGGTCGTCCTGGATCAGGACCACCGAGCGCGGGGGAATCTTTGCATTATGTTCGAGGAAGTCCGCGAGCTGCGTCGTGTTGATGGCCTCGAAGCCGAGCTCCTTGAGACTCTTCATTAACTTATCGAAGTCCTGATCGCTGATGCCGTTCGGCTCCACATCCGCGGGATCCTTGTTGATGCCGTGGAACATGATCACGAACACGATGGTGCCCGGCGCGGCGTTCGCAGCATCCCATTTGT
>DASXQN010000006.1:0-3402 GCA_036507155.1 Anaerolineales bacterium | reverse complement strand
CGGGCATCCATCAATTTTCCGTGGACCAATTGTCCGCGCAGGCGGAGGCGGCCGCGCACGCCGGGCTCGGCGCGGTGATCCTGTTCGGCATCCCGGCAGAAAAAGATTCGCAGGGCAGCGAGAACTTCGCGCCGGATGGGATCATCCAGCAAGCCATCCTGACGATCAAGGAAGCGGTCCCGGACCTGCTGGTCATCACGGACGTGTGCATGTGCGAATACACCGACCATGGTCACTGCGGGATCGTCAACGCGGAAGGGGATCCGTACTATCATCCCAACCTGCCGGAAGGATACGTACTCAACGATCCGACGCTTGAGATCCTCGGCCGCGTGGCAGTTTCGCACGCCGAAGCCGGCGCGGATATCGTCGCCCCGAGCGGCATGATGGACGGCATGGTGCGCGCGATTCGCGGCGCACTGGACGAGGCGGCCTTCGAGCACACGCCCATCCTTTCGTATTCTGTGAAATACGCCTCGGCTTTTTACGGCCCGTTCCGCGACGCGGCCGAATCGCCTCCGAAGTTTGGCGATCGCAAGACGCATCAAATGGATCCGGCCAACGTGCGCGAGGCGCTGCGCGAGACCGCGCTGGATATGGCCGAGGGCGCGGACATGTTGATGGTCAAGCCCGCGCTGGCATATCTAGACGTGCTGCAGCGCGTGCGCCAGGCGCATCCTGACGTGCCGCTGGTGGCGTACAACGTCAGCGGGGAATATGCCATGATCAAAGCCGCCGCGGCCAACGGCTGGATCGACGAACGCGCCGCCGCGCTCGAGGCACTGACCGGCATCAAGCGCGCCGGCGCGGACCTGATCATCACGTATCACGCACGGGAAGCCGCGGCCTGGCTGGCAGACGCGTAACGGAAAAGTGTTTCCCCAAACCTCGCTTTCTTCCCTCCTCCTCATAAGAAGCCCGGCTCCTGTGAGCCGGGCTTCGGATTTCCCCGAGGCATGGCATTGCCAGGAGAGCCGGTGGTCGAGTAGGCCGAGTGCTTGTCGAGGCCGTATCGAGACCCCTCCGGACGAAATCAGAATGTGTCATCCTGAGGGAGCGCTCTCTGCGACCGAAGGATCTCTTTAGGAGCGAGACTAGATTTCTCGCCTCCTCGCTTCGTCTACGCTCCCTCCGGTCGCTCCGCTCAGCGCGATACTCGTAAAAAGAAGGCCCTGCGCTTCGACAGGCTCCCCCTCCAGGGACTTCGCAGCGCGGCGGCTTAATGAGGAAACGCCTCCCTGAGCTTGCCGAAGGGCGGCGACGACGTGTGCGACGTCCCTGCGCTTCGACGCTCCCTTCAGTCACGCGGTCTCGATATGTGGCGCCAACGGCGCCACTACTCGACCACCGGATTACTCTAACAAAACGCGCCGCTCGATTGGTTGCTGCGTACTTTTTCGTTCAGGGCCCGGTCATGCATCAAGCCCATCTTCTCGTGCACTTCCTCGAGCGTAGTGCGGGCGATCGTGCGGGCGCGCGTCGTGCCGCCGTACAGGATCTCCATCAGCAGGGAGGGCTGCGCGTAAAATGCAGCGCGGCGCTCGCGCAGCGGCGCGAGATAGGCGTTCAACGAATTGGCCAGCAGCCGCTTGACCTCCACGTCGCCCACTTTGCCGGCTTGGTAACGCGTCTTGAGGTCTTCCAGCGCAACTTTGTCCTTGTGGAACGCGTCCAGCAGCGCGAAGACCGGGTTGCCCTGCACGTGCCCGGGATCCGTGGGATGCAGGCGCGTCGGATCGGTGTACATGCTCATGATCTTGCGCGTGGTCTCCTCTGGCGTGTCGCGCAGGTAGATCGCGTTTCCATAAGACGTGTGCATCGTGCGATTGTCGATGCCAGGCAAACGCGGTGCCTCCGAGAGGAGCGCCTGTGGTTCGGGGAAGGTTTTGCCGAAGGTCTGGTTGAAGCGGCGGGCCGTCTCGCGCGCCAACTCGACGTGAGGCATCTGGTCTTCGCCCACGGGGACGACCTGCGCCTTGTAGACCAGGATGTCCGCCGTCTGCAATACGGGATAGGTTAGCAAGCCCGCCGAGGGTTTGAGATTCAGCTCGCGGGTCTGCTCCTTGTAGGTGGGGACGCGTTCCAGCCGCGCCACGGTCGTCAGCATGCCGAAGAGCAGCGCCAGCTGTGCGTGTTCCGGGATGACAGATTGCAGGACGATGGTGGAGCGGTTCGGATCGATGCCCGCGGCCAGCCAGTCCGCCAGCATGTTGCGGACGTTGTCCTGCAGGTGATCGGGATGATAGTCCGTGGTCAGGACGTGCAGATCGGCGACCAGGAAGAAACATTCGTGCGAATCCTGCAGGCCCGCCCACGTCTCCAATGTGCCCACCAGGTGTCCTATGTGGCGCGGTCCCGTGGGCCGGTGACCCGTCAGAATACGTTTTTTGTTTGGCATGATTCGCTCTGCTTTCTATTTAGCTTGCCTGGCGTGATGAAACTCGGGAACAAAGATGAAATGAAAAACGTCCGTCCCAATATTGGGACGGACGCTGCATCCGTGGTGCCACCCGGCTTCGTTTGAAAGTGCAAGACTTCAAACGCTCTCTTTCGCCCGATAACGGGGGCGGCCCGGCGATGACTACTCATTTTCATCTCGCGGCTCGGAGGTCCATTCGGCGCCGTCGTCTCGGGCGGGTTTTCATCACTTCGCCCGCTCTCTGTACCGTCGTTCAGCGCGTACTGATCCTCGTCACAGCCTGTGCAATTTCGGATGATTATAAGCAATCCGATATAATTGTCAATATGAATGGAGCTTACATCTAATGAAACTCAAACGGCACATCGTACTTCTCATGGGACTCGCGCTCATGTTGGGATGCAGCCTGCCGTCCGCTGCGCTGCCGACCGCTACTGCAACGGCATCCCCCTCCGGGGACGACGCCGCCACCGCGACGGTCCCGTTGCCGACGCTGCCGCCGGCGACTGTCCCGCCTGCGACGGCAACGACCGGATTCACGCCCATCCCGCCGCCGAGCGCGACCAGCCCTGCGCCATCGAACCAGGATATCTGCTCCGACCCGGCCGTCACGACACTGTTGGGATCGTTCAAGACCGCCGTCCTGAACTCGGACGGACCGTTGCTCGCTTCACTAGTCAGTCCGGCGCATGGACTGGACGTTCGTTTCTTCCGCTATGCCGCGCCGGTCAATTACGATCAGGAACATGCGAAGTTCGTCTTTGAGACCACGTTTGTCATCAACTGGGGTCCGCAACCCGGAAGTGGGGAGGACCTGAAAGGCTCGTTCCACGACGTGATCATCCCGCCGCTTAAAGCCGTGCTGAGCTCGCCGGCCACCGTGTATGCCTGCAATCAGATCAAGACCGGCGGCGCGACCTACACGCCTGAGTGGCCGTATCCCAACATCAAATACTATTCGATCTTCTACCCGGGCACCAGCG
>DASXQN010000005.1:0-26518 GCA_036507155.1 Anaerolineales bacterium | reverse complement strand
TTCAAAACTGTTGTCCAGGTGAAGGAAAACATTCAGGCGATGGAACTCGGCTTGTTGAGTAACGAACAGATGAAGAAAATTGACGAGATATATGGGCGTGTGCACGTTATCTCATAGTGCTCGAACCAGGGCGCCGCGACGCAAGTTGCCAATACCTTCGCCAACCGTCCAATTCAAGCTGAAACCAGGCAATGCCTGATCCGAAGCGCGCAAGCCTAAGAGAGTGTTTTTTAAGCCAAAATTCACCACACCGTTCGTGCCGCGAACAGCGGCGGCACGTGATTTGCTAAGCAAATCATGCGAGACGGCAGATAAACACGGATAAACACTGATGGTTTGATGAAAATCCTGCTCATGCCGCCCCAAAAATCCCGTTTATCTGCGTTCACGTGTGCCCGCAAGGGTATCTGTGGTTAATAACGAATATCAAAATACTCTCTAAGGGATGCAGGAACTTGCGGCTCGGCGCAGCAGCGGCTCGCGAATCGCCTTCGCAGACAACTTGCGCGCGCCAAGAAACGTGACGAAGCGCGCGAAGCCGCGAGCCATTGCTTCAGCAAATGCCTCATCCTTCCCGAGGGCCTTGTGCTCCAACCACAAGCCCAGGATGACAAACGTGTTGGTCGCCCGGTCGAGTTTGCTGTCGAAACGCGCGACCAGCCGGTCGCCCCACAAGATCGGCAAGGTGTAGTAGCCGAATTTGCGCAGGTGCGCGGGTTTGTATACTTCCCAAATGTAGTCGAATCCGAACAAAAGTTTGGCCCGCCCGCGTGCGCTCACTTGATCAAGCGGCGCGAGAAAAACGACTTCGTCAGTCGTGGTCGTCTCCAGCGGCGTCCACGCTTTCGGGATACGCCCCGCGCTTAGATCGCGCAGCAGCTTTGCGTCACTGGCAAGTGCGACCTGCATCGCTTTCCAACCCTCCACCTGTACCTCGATCAGTTCGCCGTCCGCCAACAGGGTTTCGCGGGTCACTTTCATCTGGTGAAGTGCGTCGTTGGGCAGAAACGTGTCGCCCGTGCGGTGGAGGCGCACCAGGCCGGAGAAGCCGACTTCCTTCTTGATCAGGAAGCGGTCGGCCTCGGCCTCGTCACTTTCATAAATAAGCGACGCCGGCGCAACCGTTTCAGTGAGTGCGTACACGCGCTCGAAGTTCTCGCGGTGGTGAGTCATTACTTCGCCGGTGCGCCATAAGTAATACAGTGCCAGCGCGCTGTCTTTGCGACCGCGATAACTTTGGGTCCGTGTGCGCTTCGCCATGGCGAAGTCGCGGTTGCTCACGGTGCCACGCTCGCGCAAAATTGCCCGCAATTCCACGATCGCATCCGCGTGGTCGCGGGCCATGTCGCGAATTCGCGCGCCGCTGTCTCGCTCGCGCCGCATGACCACGCGCCAATGCGGCAGCTCGTCCATGGGCCGGGCGGCCAGCCATCCGCCCCAGTCGAAGAACTTGCGCTTCTTGTAAGTCACGTTCTCCCACATGTCAGGCTTGTAATCGAGCACGCGGCTGTGCAGCATGATGTCCTGGCTGCGAGCGATAATTTGCAGCGGATCCAGTTGCAAGTACTCCATCGCGCGCATGGCCTGCTCTGTGCCCTTGATGCCGCGCCAACGCCTGCCGGGCCACAAGCCCTGCTTGCCGAGGATGAAGCGTCGAGCGATTTGGATGTCGATGGATAGCATGCGGATCGATTATAGAGGGGCGCGGTCAATTAAGGAATGCTTCGCCAGAACCAAGAACTGATACTCATGCACGGTTGGCCCCAATTACCTGTACGCAGCAGAGAGCCGCCCAGCACAGCGGCCAGGACGGGCGAGGGGGATCGCCAGCGCTCATGCGACGGTCTCCCCCAAGTGGCGGAGTAGGACCCTCCCCGGTCAATGGATGCACCCGGGGAGGGTTTGTCGTATTATCATCGAGAGTTTATCGTTAAACAATATTAGAGCCGAAAAACCCTAAAAGGAGCGTAACATGAGCATATTTACCGATATCTTCAACAAGATCATGGGCAAGATCAAAAGTGTGGTGCCCGGCGCCCACACCTTATCCGATGTCGACCTTACCGCCGAACTCGATAAGATGGCGAAGGGCACGGGCCTCGAATGGAAAACGTCTGTGGTTGACTTTTTGAAGCTGATCGGCGCGGACAGCAGCCGGGAAAATCGGGACGCGCTGGCCACAGAGCTGGGTGTTGACCCCAGCTTCAAGAGCGGCAGCCCCGAGAAGAACGAGTCCCTGCGAAAAGCCCTGTTCAAGAAGATCGCTGAAAACGGCGGGAAGATCCCTGCTTCGGTCCTGGACTAAAACGTAGCCGCTTCCCAAACAAGAAGCCTGCCTCGATGAGGCAGGCTTTTTTCGTAGCTCGGGGTCCTACCCTGACGCAAACCGTTAAGCGCCCTGAAACTTCTTCATCACCTCGTCCACAAACAACGCATACGACTCGGAGTCATTCTGCGCAAAATCCATGCATAGATGATCCGCGCCGACCCGCCCATACTCGCCCACGACATCCATCAGTTGTGAGGGCGTGCCCACGAGCGCCATCCACGGCTCGATGCCCTTTGGCAGCAGCCGGTCGATCTTTGTTTTCAGTGCAACTTGCGTCGGAGCACACAACACCAGATCGTAGGTGGTCTTTTCGATGCTGGTTTCGTCCCGCCCCACTTCGTCACAGTGACGTTTGAGCGTTTCCCTCTCCCGGGCGAATTCCGCCGGCGGTCCCCACAGGTTGCATGCATCCCCCATCTCGGCGATAATCCGCAATGTGAGCTGC
Organism: Anaerolineales bacterium; assembly: GCA_036507155.1. Classification (GTDB taxonomy): domain Bacteria; phylum Chloroflexota; class Anaerolineae; order Anaerolineales; family Villigracilaceae; genus DASXQN01. Next base: position 23,744 of record DASXQN010000005.1, on the reverse strand, counting down.
GGTCCCACCCCGCCGATCAGGATGGGCGGATGCGGCGTCTGAAGCGGCTTGGGTTCGAGAATGGCAGCCTCCACGTGGAAGTATTGTCCGTGAAATGTAAACGGCGTGTGCTCCCACAGACCCAGGATCAACTGCAAGGCTTCTTTCATCTGATCGAGGCGGATCGAAGCCTTTTCGCTGAATTCATAACCGTACGACTCATATTCCGGCCGAAAGCCGCCGGCGCCAAAACCGAAGTTCATGCGGCCGCCGCTGATATGGTCGAGGCTGGCCCCCATGCGCGCCAGCAGGGCCGGGTTGCGATATCCGACCGGGCTCACCATCGCGCCGATCCGGATGCGGCTGGTGACCGCGGCCAGCGCGGGCAACACCGTCCAGGCATCCAGGAACGGCTCCTTGACCGGGCCGTGCATCGGAAGCTGGTAGAAATGGTCCATCACCCAAAAGGAATCAAAGCCGTCTTCTTCGGCGCGCCGGATGCGGGCGCGCGTATCCGCCCACAGATCGCCGGTCCCATCAGGGTAGACAAAGGAAGTATTGCGGAGGCCGAATTTCAAGTGAGCTGCTATACAATATATTGTATGCAGGTTCTGGATATTTTTGTGGCATTCGGACCAACAAGTCGGATTGGAAAGCAGATTAGCCGCGTCTTGCCGACGCGGCCTATTATTTCGGGAGATTTGTGAGATGGCCCTTCGCGCCCCTTCGGGGCACAGGCAGGCTCCCCCTTCGGGGACTTCGCACGACAACGCTCAACACTTCGACATCCTGATCCGCCGCGCCGCGCTGCGAGACCAGTCCGGAAAAACAGCCGAAATTGGAATTGCGGCCGGGCGGATCGCGGCCGTCGCCGAACGCGTCGCAGGGGCGGCCGATTTGACGATAGACGCGCAGGAGAATCTTGTAACTGAATCCTTCATCAATCCGCACCTGCATCTGTGCAAGGTGTATACGCGTCAGATGATGGATGACGAGGCGCTCACCGGCTATCACGCCGAGGGCATGGGCAAAGCCATGACGACCATAGAACTGGCTGCGCGGGTCAAGGAAAAATACGAAGAATCCTGGATCATCAAGAACGCGCGGCGCGCCCTGGCACAGGCGGCGCTGCACGGCAATACGCACATCCGGGCCTTCGCGGATGTGGATTCGAAGGCCCGCCTCGAAGGCGTGAAGGCCCTGCTCCGTGCCCGCACAGAGTTCGCGGGCGTGGTCGAGGTGCAGGTCTGTGCGTTCGCGCAGGACGGGCTGAGGCGCGAGTCCGGCGCAAGCGCGCTCATGCAGCAGGCGATGGAACTCGGCGCGGACGTGGTGGGCGGGATTCCCTGGATCGAATACACAGAGGCCGATATTCACGCACATATCAACGAAATCTTCGACCTGGCGCAGCGCTTCGACAAGGACGTCTCCATGCTGGTGGACGACGCCGGCGATGCCGGCCTGCGCTCGCTCGAGGCCATGGCCGTGCAGGCGATCCGGCGCGGCTGGCAGGGACGCGCGCTCGCGCATCACGCGCGCGCCATGGCGCTCTATCCTCAACCGTATTTCCAGAAAGTGGCTGCCTTGCTCAAACAGGCGAAGATGGCGGTGGTCAGCGATCCGCATACGGGACCGCTGCACGCGCGCGTGCGCGAGCTCCTCGAGGAGGGCGTGACCGTCTGCCTCGGGCAGGACGACATCTCTGACGGCTATTATCCGTTCGGCCGCAATAATATGTTGGAGGTGGCCTTCCTGGCCGCGCACCTGTTATGGATGACGACCAACCGCGAGCTCGAGACGCTCTACGATATGATCACGGTGCATGCGGCGCGGGCGATGAACGTCGCGGACCACACATTGGAGGTCGGAGCGGCTGCCGATCTCGTCGTGCTGTCGGCCGCGAGCGTCGTGGAGGCGCTGCGCGAACACGCTGCGCCTCTGCATGTGGTCAGCGCCGGCAAGCTGGTGGACCGCGAGCGCATGCTGTCCGTGGCGCGCACCGGCGAGTGGACATGAGATGACCGGGCCCGTAATCGCGGGATTCGGCCGCTTGACAATATCTGTTAGAATTTTAGGGATGGCGTTCTGCCATCCCTAAAGTCTTATCTAAAGAGAGAATCAATGAAAGCTTCCCGTTCCATGATCCTGGGTCTCGTGTTGACCGCGCTGCTGGCAACTGCCTGCGGGAATCAAGCCGCGGAAGCAACGGCGACGATTACGGTTACTCCCACGCCTGATCCTTGCGCCCCGGAGAATATCGCGCCCGAGGTGAATAAAGTCCACGCGCTGATGCGTGAATTCGACGATGCTTCCCTGCTGGCCGCCAACACGCAGCTCAATCAATTGAGTCCCGCCATCGCCAGCCTGCAGAGCATCCGCCGCCGCGCCGAAGACCAGCGCGTCCCGGCATGCCTGGTCCAGCTAAAAAGGCTGCAGCTGACGCATATGGATACGGTCATCGCCACGCTGGTGGCCTTCTTGAGTGGCACAGACCAGGAGACGCTCAACCAAGGTATTGCACTCTCGCGGCAGCAGCACGACGCCTACACACTCGAACTGGCGCGGCTTCTGGGCATCACCCTCGTAGCCCCCCCTACTGGAACGGCCGGCGCACAGGCGCCGTCGATCAGCCAAACAGCCACGCCGCTGAGTTTCACGCTCGTCAATCCCGGCCCCAGCCCACTCAACATGCACGTCTCCGCCTCCCTGACCTCAGCCAAAGTGGGCTTACTGGAAGTCGGTCAATCGGCCATGGCCCTGGGGAAATCTGAAAACGGGGAGTGGATCCTGATCCAGCTTCCGGGCCCGCCTGTTCAAAATGGCTGGGTATATTCCACCCTGGTTCAATTTTCCAGCGGCAACCTTCTTTCTCTGCCGGTCGTGACATCCACGCCGCAACAATAATATGCGCCGTCGAGGGGGACGCCCCTGTGCGAGGGCCGGCGGATCATTTTCCGGCGCAAGCATCATGGGCAGCGCCTGGGTGGAAGTGAGCGGCGGCCGCGACACCGGCGACGGACATTTCGAGGCCAGCACGGACTTGACCGGCACGTTTGTGCTGGTCAGCAAATAAGCCGAACTTGGCTGAAAGACCGAGGAGAATCTCCTCGGTCTTTTTATTTTCCGCCTGATCTGCACGCAAGTGTATAATCCCCGCATTCGGTCGCGCAGGAGAATCGCATGCCCTTTCAGCTCGTCCATTATTCCCAGCAGGACCCGCAATGGAAGAACGATCGGCTCGGCTTCGGCGGCGCCAGCGAAACGATCGGCTTCGTCGGATGCGCGCTGACCTGCGTGGCGATGGTGTCGAGCGGGCACGGTTTTCCAGATACTCCCAGGAGCATGAATCAAAAAATAAGAAGCCGCAACGGTTTCGTCCATGCGGCTGTCGTGTGGGGTACGCTCAGCAGTATTTATCCGCCCATCAAGAGCAAGCCGCTCATCTTGTGCGCGGACACCGACGCGCCGCTGGCCCAGATCGACGCGGCCATCGCGGCCGGCCAGCCGGTGATCGTGCAACTCGACCAGGGTCCCGCCGCCGGGCTGCAAACGCACTGGGTGGTACTCTATGAGAAACAGGGCGACGATTATCTGATGCTCGACCCATGGCCCCATCCGACGGAAAGCGGCCAGAGCGTGCTGCTGCTGCCGCGCTATGGACATGGCAAAAGTCTTAAGCAAGCCATCACGGCCGTCGTGATGTATGAATGCCTGACCTCCGGCGGCGTGACGATTCCGACTCCGCCTGGGCCTGTTCCGGTGTCGACGGGCGTCTTCGTTCAGGTGCTGGCCGACGCGCCGGCTGGCCTGCGCCTGCGCAGCCAGCCCACCACCGAATCGGCAACACTGGCGATCGAGCCGCCCCTGACGCGACTGGAAATCATCCAGGCGGGCGACCAGGCCAACATTGGCAAAGCCAACCAATGGCTGCACGTCCGTGACGAGCAGGGCCTCGAAGGCTGCGTCGCCGCCTGGTTCGTCGAACCGGCCGCAGCGTTGCCGCCCGCCCCTCCAACGGGACCCGCTCCCAGTCCCGCGCCCCACGCGCCGGCTCCCGTACCCCCAGTCACGCCGCCGCCCGCGACACCGCCGGCGTCCACGAAACTGACCCTGAGCGTCAGGCTGACCGTCGGCGCGAATGGCCTGCGATTGCGCAAAGTCCCGTCGCTGGCGGGCGCGCTGCTGGCGGTTGAGAAAGCCGGCACGCGCCTGACGGTGCTCGAGCCCGCCCAGGCCGCGAAAGCGAAGATCGGCACCACCCAATGGGTGTACGTGCGCGATCCGAAGGGCCGGCGCGGCTATGTCATCGGGGAGTTCGTGGAGCTGGTTTGATATTCATGTCATTGCGAGGAGCTATCGCGCTGAGCGGAGCGACCAACGGGAGCGAAGTCGAAGCATGCCAGCGGTCGCAATGACAGCTGTTAAGGGTAATTGATGACGAAAAAATCCAGCCTGGCGCCGCTTAACACCGCATGGATCGGATGGATCGTCGCGTCGGGTTTGATCGCGGCCAGCGTGATCGCGACCTACGCCTGGAAAGGCGCGCACGGGCTGGATGCCATCGCGCTGACCGGCCCATTCTCGAAGTTCTGGCTGACGATCTTTGCTGCCACGCACACCTGGCTGCTGGGCGGGCTGTTATTGTGGCTGCTTAAATCCGGTCGCATCGATCGGGACAACGCGTTCACCTGGGCGGGATTCTTCCTCGTATCATTTCTCTATATCAACTTGTTGCGCGAGCGCCTGGACTACGGCGATCTGCATGCCTACTTCCTCGGCGCATCCAACCTGTATCGAGGCGAGCCGCTCGACAGCCTGTACATCTATCCGCCGTTCTGGGCCATGCTGCTCAAACCGCTGGTGCCGTACGGCGAGAATGTATTCCTGTACGCGACATGGAATCTGAACGTCTTGATGATGATGGCGTTCTATTTTCTGCTGCACAACGTATTGCGGCGCTATGATTTTTCCACCCGCCTGGCCGCCGTGGCGGTGACGCTGTTCATGCTGGTGAACGTGGCGCTGCTGCGCACGCTCTACTACATGCAGATCAATCTGCACGTGCTGAATTTGATCTTTATCAGCTTGCTGTTGTACCCGCGCTCGCGCTGGTTATCGGCGCTGGCGCTCAGCCTGGCGATCCACCTGAAGGTCTCGCCGCTCGTCCTGGCGCTGGCGTTCGTGCTCGAGCGGGACTGGCGCTGGCTGGCGTGGCTGGCCTTCTTCACGCTGGCGGTCTTTGCGCTGACCGTGCTCTCGGACGGCTTCCGGCCTTACCTGGATTATTTGCACAACCTGAGCCAGTTGAACCTGCCACGCGTGCCGATCTTCCGCGAGACCTCCTTTGATTCGTTCTTCTGGTCCGTCGCCGAGTTGTTGAAACTGGACGGCATCGTCGCACGCATTGCGATCTACGCTTCGAAGGCCGCGCTGGCGGCGGCCGCGTTCGCCGTAATGCTCAAAGCCGTGCGCGCCAAAGCCTTCGCAACCGGTCGATCGGCGAGTTTGTTGAATGCGCTCCCGCCGCTGATGATCCTGATGAACATGGCTTCGCCGCTTGTGTGGGAACACCACGCGTTGTTCCTGGTGATCGCGTGCATGGTCCTGCTGCGCGGCCTGGAGACGTCCGCCGAATGGACCTGGTTTGGGATCGCGTATTTTACTGAATTCCTGGTGCCGACGATCGATCTGTTTCCATGGTCGTACGCGCGCATGCTGGCGCCCTTGGTGGTGCTGTGGCTGTTGTGGCGCGTCGCACAGCGGCCGGGGGAGACGTCGTTTTTTAGAAATCTCAATCGTCGGGTGGAGAAGGCAGTATAAGGAGTTGGAGGAATAAGCGAGATACCTGCCAATTCGTGGCACAGATAGACGTCGCCGCTTCGACGGCTCAGGCCGGCGCTCCGCTCAGCGCGATAATATCATAGCGGCCTCGCAAAGACCGCCGCGGTGAGCCTGTCGAACCGCACATCACCGCGACTTGGTCCCTTCGACAGGCTGAGGGCGGCTCCTCGCTCCGGTACGCTTCGGCTGCGCTCTTGCGCCTCTGGCGCCATCGCGCCGCTCAGCGCGATATTGAGAGGCAGCAGCGCGATAAGTCCTTTCATGACAATATAAGAGATCCGATGAGAATAATCGAACGCATCGTCCTTGATATTCCATATCTCTTCCTGAAGAAGATCCCCTACGCCTGGATCGCGGCTGTGGCGCTGTGGGCCTGGCCGCCGGTGGCGTCCGGCATTTTCGTGGGCCTCATCCTGCTGGGACTGTTGTTGATGAGGGCGCAGAAATATTTCTGGGAGCTGAAGATCACGCGCGAGTTCCAGAAGGAAGGCGAGCCTTACAGGGATCATCCGCGCCTGCCGATTGGCCTGCAACTTCGCAATCTCGCGCTCGTCCTGGCGGGCAGCGCGGTACTCGGCCTGCTGTTCGGCGGCCGGCTGGGACTACAAGGGTGGCAGTGGTTCGCGCTCGCCGCGGGCCTGATGGTGCTGTACAAGGACACGCTGCTCTTCGGCGCCTCCGCTGTCTACCTGGTGACGCCGCGCGGCATCGCCGTGCGCTATATCCCCGCGCACGTGGACTACCGGATGTTCATGAAGTACGATGAGATCGACCAGATCGTCCGCGTGGGCCCCCAGGACAAGCTCCCTGAAAATTGTGCGGTGCTGAGCCCCAACCGCCGCGCCAACGAGGGCGTGCTGCTTCAGCCGAAGCGGATGGCCGGCTTCTCGCGCGAGTTCGGGCCTGTTCTGCTCACCCCCACCGACATCCCGGCATTCCTCGAGCATCTGCCGGCGGGCTCGGTCCAACACGATCGCTGGATCCGCTAGCTCACGGCCCTCACCGCTCGCACGAACGTCTCCGCCATTTTCTCGATATTGATCTCTTCGGCCACGATGCGGTAGGACTCCGCGCCCATCCGGCGCAGGCGGCCCACATCCGAGAGCGCCGCGGTCAGCGCGGCGGTCAACGCAGCCGGATCGTCCGCAGGGATCTGCCAGCCGTTCCCCTCCCGGACCAGATCGTCCTGGGTGCCGTCGCCGCGCGCTACCACCACGGGCAGTCCGTAGCTCATCGCCTCCTGGACGGCCAGGCCCCCGGTCCCGGGCAGGACGAACAGGTCTGCTTCCATGAAATAGGGCTTGAGCGCCTCCCCGCGCCGCTCCCCGATAAATTCAGTTGTCGGATAGATCTGGCGCGCGAGCCGTTCGAGGGCCGCGCGCTCAGGACCATCGCCGGCGATGACGAGACGTGGTTTTACAGATAGCTGCGCACACGCGTACAGCAGCCGATCGACGTGCTTGCGGGCTTGCAGGCGGCCGACGAAAAGGATCGTTGGTGGACGATGGACAATCGAGGATGGACGAGTCGGAAGCGGCCAAGTGGGGCGCGGTGAAACCGCATTGTGGGCCGTAAAGATCTTTTCAGATGGAAAGCCGAGTGCGGCGTACTCGTCCGCGCCGCGGCGGCTGTAGGCGATCAGCGCGTCGAAGCGGCGCAGGAACGCGAGCCGGCGCGTTTGGCGCAGACCAGCTAAAGGTCCGGAGAGAGGCGGAGAGCCGAGTCCCCAGCCGAGGACCGGACGGCCGCGCGCGTGCATCCAGTGCACGGCTGCAGGCGTCGCCAGGTAGCGCGCGTTGGCCTCCACGATCAGCGCGCGCGGGTCCCACGCCTGCAGCCAGTCCGTCAGGCCGGTTTGATAACAGGCATACCACGCGCCGCGCAGGAGATGGATATTATGGGCCGGGCTGTACTGCGCGATCGTCAGCTCGCCCGTTGCGATATGTTCCTCGGGCCGCGGCAGACCGCTGCGCACGCTCAACCCGCCTTCGCAGAATTGCGCGAGCAGATCATAGAACGGCGCGCGGTAATTCGGCAGCACGCGCTGCTGCAGGCCGAGCCGGCCCGGAAGCGTCAGGCGATCCATTTCCATTCCAGGAAACCCCAGGCGAGGCTGAGCTGCAGCGTCAACGCGAGCACCCAGGTGAAAACGCGAACCGGGGAACGCGCGTCGCGCCCGAACAAGAGAAACATCGGGAAGAGCAGCAGCAGGTAGCCGCTGTAACTATCCAGCAGGTGAGGCTGTGTGCCGCGTGTCATCAGAAATCCAAGATAGGACCAATTGTAAAGCGACAGCGCCGGGTCGAGGCGGTGGCCCGGAAGCCACCGACCAGCCCGGCGCGGCGTAGATCACGCGCAGCAGGATGACCAAGCCGAGGATCGGCGTCCATTCTTTTTTCCAGCGTGATGAAATGTTCATTGCAGTCCGCAGATCAGGCCGGAGCCGAGGCGGCCCAAGATGACCGCGTACGGATCGCGATACAGCTCACACCAATGCTCGGTTAATTCTGCCGCTGCGAGCAGGGCCGGCTCTCGGGCGGGCGAGAGCATCAGCAACTGCACGTCATCCGCGGCGAGCAGCGACTCCCAATCCGGCGCGGCGCGCGCGATCCGGTTGTAGCGATCGAACTGCGAGGCCGGATAGAGCACCTCGAAACGCGTGTCGATCCAGACCGGCCGTGCGGGCAGCGCATAGATCAGATAACTGGAGAAGACCAGGTCGCTCCAAAGCGGTCCGCTCAGATCGGCGTGATGCGACATCCAGGCGGTGGCGTCGACCGGCGTATCCACTTCGCTGAGCACCGGCGAAAATTTCAGGTCGCCACCCGGCCGCATTCCCGGCAGCGCGGTCAGCGACAGCGCCAGCATCAGGATACCGATGGCGTAATTCAACGCGGGAGCACGGACCACGACGGGGCCGTCCAGCCGGGCCGCATCCCACTCGGCAAGCAGCGTGGCGCTGAATGCGGCCAGCATGAAGAGTCCCCAGATCACATAGCGCTGTCCCGAAAGCGACATCCACAACAGGCCGAGAAACCACGCCCACTCCAGCCGCGATGGCCGTCGCCGCGACCACACGGCCAGTGGGATACTTAGCAGCAGCCAGCCGAAGAAGATATTCATCTGCCAGCCCTCGTTCACCGGCGGCGCCCATTCCGCGCTGAAACCGCGGCTGAGCGGATGGATGAACGAATCGGCCACCGAAACCCAAATCTGGATGCCATATGGATTGATCTGTGTGGCCAGCAATGTCGCGCCGGTCGCGATCAGCAGAGCGCGGCGATCGCCGCGTCCGAAGACCAGGGCCGCGCCCGCGAGGACGAAGATGAACAGAAAGGATGCATGCAGATTGACCCACAGCAAGCCGATCAACGGCAGCAGCCACAACCCTTTCTTACGCGACCTGTCCCAATTCCATAGGATGAGCAAGGTCAGCATGAACAGCGGATACGCAAAGATCTGCGGCCGCACGGACCAGTTGCTGCTGCCGGCCAATCCGGCCAGCACGGTCAGGCATGTGGCCAGGCGCGGCCCCGCGTCCAGCAGGCGCAGCCATTTCCACAGCATTCCATAGGCCGCTGCGATCATCAGCCCGCGCGCCAGGAACGTAAGAGTCAGACCGCCATGTGTGAATAGCTGCCAGAAGAGGATGGCGGCCAGCCACGGCTGGTTGATGACCGGCTCGCCCGCGAAGGTATAGCTGTAGGTATCTACGGAAGGAACGCTGCCGGATCGCAGGACGTCCTGGCCCAGCCGCAGGTACCACCAGTAATCGTGAGGCGTTAAGGGAAGCAAAAACGCGATGAGTAAGAGAGGCAGCAATGCCAGACACAGCCAGAGAAAGTCATAGCTGCGCGAGGCTGAATTAGGTCGGCTGTTCATGGTTTACCACGAAGACACAAAGTTGGGGAGGGTTGGATTATGTAGATGCATTTTAATGATTTGGTGCCTTCGTGACTTCGTGTCTTCGTGGTTAATTCTCTAGAAGAGTCTTAAGGTACGCGTCCACCATCGGGTCCAGTCCGAGTGCGGCCTCGGCGCGCGCCCGCGCGGCACGGCGGAAGCGCGGCTGGTCCTGCAGGATCTCGATGGCCGGCTGTACCAATGCCGGCACGTCCGGCGGTTCAAGCTTCCATCGATCGCTGCCGTACGGAACCAACCGGCCCGCATCGTCCGCAACCAGCTCGGCGAGCGCACCTGTGTCGAAGCCGAGCACCGGCAGGCCGCACGCCAGCGCCTCGATGACCGAGTTGGGACAGGGCGGGTTGATCTCCGCCGAAAACAACAGGTGCGCGGAGCGGTCCAGCTCAGGGATCTGCTCACGCGGCACGAAACCCAGGAAGCGGATAGGGGCGCGGCTGCGGCGACCCAGGTCGGACTGCAGCCTGGCGTCCACGCGTCCGGCGACGACCAATTCGATCGGGAATTTCTCCGACAGCAGGTCGGCCAGCCGGGCCGCGGCGCGCAGACCCGTATCCAGGCCGCCCGCCAGGCTGCCCTCCACCACCAGCAGACGAAAACGATCGGCCGGCAGGTTGGAGGAACCTGCCGGCGCATAACGATGCAAATCCACGCCGTTTAAGATTACGCGCGCCGGAACGGCGGCCGGCCCGTACCAGTCCTCCCACCAGCGCCGGATGAACTGACTCTGATAGACCACGCGGTCCGCCAGCCGCGCACGGATGAAAGCCAGCAGCGCGTTGCCGTATTCGGCGCGCACATGATAACGCGGCCCGGTCCAGCGCGCGCGCTGCACCCAGTTGATGCCGTCCAGGCGCTGGACGATGCGCGTGCCGCGGCGCCGCGCTTTCCACAACGAGAGCAGGTTGCGGGTGCCGGCGATCAGCAACAGCGCGTCCGGATTATGCGCGGGATCATAGGTGACGTCCACCCCGCGCGTGTGCAGACCGTCTTCAAACTTGAGGCGGAAGGAGGCCATGCCGCCCGATCCGTCCACGCGCGGCACGATGCAAATGCGAGGCATGGGCGGATTATAGCGGGTTTGAGGTCAGAGCGGATTCTCTGTACACGGAATAATCGGATCGATACGGAAAGGCACGGATCCCTTTTTGTTTCTTCCGTGAAGGTCAGTATCATCCGCGTTGTCCGTGTACAAGAATCGCACTCGGCCAAGGAATTAACGCAAGGTCGCGGATGCGCAGCATTCCGATTGTTAGGAGGAGATTGCTTCCCTACGGGATGCTTCGCGATCGCCGCCGCTTCGACTTCGCTCCCGGAGCCTGCCCTGAGCGAAGACGAAGGGATCGCTCCGGGATACCCTTGCGGGCACACGTGCTTCGCGATCGCAATGACAAACGTAATTATGGTATCCTTGGCGCAGCCCAACCTGGAGACAACGATGTATGTTGCGATCGAAGGAGTGATCGGCGCAGGCAAGACGACGCTGGCTCGCCTCATGCAGCCTCGCTTTGCGGCCGATCTCCTGTTGGAAATCTTTGAAGAGAATCCGTTCCTGTCGGACTTTTATTCCGACCGCGAACGTTATGCTTTCCAAACACAGATCTTCTTTCTGCTCAGCCGTTACCGCCAGCAGAACAAGACCGTGCCGGACATGCTGGCGGCCGGCAAGAACGTGCTGGCCGATTACACGTTCGCCAAGGACTCCCTGTTCGCCCGCATCAATTTGAAAGGCGAAGAACTCGCCATGTACGACCGGGTCCATGAGGCCCTCGGAGAGAAGATCCCGAAGCCTGACCTGATCGTCTTCCTGCGCGCGGAAACGGATGCGCTCATGCAGCGTATAACGCTGCGCGACCGCCCGTACGAGCGGCAGATGGAACGGAATTACATTGCCGATCTCAACCGGGCCTACGAGGAGTTCTTTGCGCTGCCATTCGACCACACGCCGGTCCTGACGATCGACACCAACCGCCTGAACTTCGTCGACAACGAGGAACATCTCGACCTGGTGGAAAACCGCATCCGCGAGGCCCTGGGCCTGAGTCCGTTTCAACCGAGCCTCCCCCTGGCTGAGGCCTGAGCGGGGTCCGCATGCGCGTGACACGCGAGTCGCTCATCCGCATCGCCAAAGAGACGGCCCAGGAGCGGGCCTACAACGACAAAGACATCATCGCGGCCTACCTGACGGGTTCGCTGCTCACGGACCGCGATCCGCTGCTGGGCGGCACAGCGGACATCGACCTGGTCTTCGTGTACAAACGGCCACCCGCGCAACCCCGCTCTTTCATCATACTCAGCCCGGATATCCATGTCGATCTCATGCGCCGCTCGAAGGACGAGTTCAAGTCGCCGCGTGAGCTGCGCGGCGACCCGTGGCTTGGCTACGAGATGTACGATCCGCTGCTCCTGTACGAGCGCGAAAGATTCTTCGATTTTGTGCAGGCCAGCCTGCGGGCCGGCTTCGAATTTGAACAGGCACCGCTGACCCTGCAGCGCTGCCGTACCCTGTACACCCAGGCGCGCAAGCACTGGACCCCACTGATGCTGAACGCGGGCGCGCCGGTCGGCGCAGGCGAAGTGATTCAATACCTGCAGGCGCTCTACCTGGCGGCCAATGCCGTGGCGGAGCTGAGCGGACCGCCGATCGCGGAGCGCCGGCTGCTGCTCGAATTTCCCGCGCGAGCCGAAGCGCTCGAACGTCCGGGGTTGCAAGCGGGTCTGATCGGGCTGCTGGGCGCCTCCTCGTTGGAGCCGGCCAGCATAGAAGAGTGGCTCTCGGATTGGAAGATGGCGTTCGCGGCGGCCGGCAGCGACGCGCGCGTCGACGTGCGCATCCATCCAGCGCGCTTGAACTATTATGAAAAGGCCATCCGGGCCATGCTCGAGAGCGGGAACGCGAGCACCGCGATCTGGCCGTTGGTCTACACGTGGACCCTGGCTGCGGCCGTCCTGCAGGGCGAGCAGGCCAGAGCCTGGCAGGCCGCGTTCCAGGCGCTCGGTCTGTTCGGGACAGGTTTCGAGGACCGTTTGCAGGGGCTGGATCAGTATCTGGATGAGATCGAGATCCTTCTGGACGAGGTCGCCGCGGCCAATGGAATTGTTGATTTGTGATTTTAGCTGGAAGAACACCAGCACCTTCGGGATTTATGATTGGAACCAGGGAGGAATATTATGAATGCAGAAGAACTCAAAGCCCGGACAAAACAATTTGGATTGCGAGCTATCCGCGTGGTGGAGGCGCTGCCGGCCTCAAAGACGGCCAATGTGATCGGGAATCAGCTTCTCCGCTCGGGCACCTCCGTGGGAGCTAACTATCGCTCCGCCTGCCGGGCCCGTTCAAAGCCCGATTTCATCTCAAAAGCAAGCATTGCCCTGGAGGAAGCAGACGAATCACAATATTGGATGGAATTGCTCATTGAAGCTGGAATTGTGTCTGCAGAAAGCCTCAACGGGCTAACCAAGGAAGCGAATGAGCTTGTGGCGATCTTGACTGCGTCGGTGAAAACTGCCCGAAATCACCTGAAGCAGTGAAATCTGGCACAATCAGCAATCAGAAATCCAAAATCTGCACTTCGGAACCCCACATATAGGGGTCCTTGTCCAGACAAAGCGCCGGCCGGGCGACTCCGATTGTGGATAACATGCGGTTATCTGTGGATAACCACCGCAGTTTGTGGACAATATGGCTTTTCAAGGGCGGATCGGACCCGGGAGTCCTGAGCCTCCACCCCCACATATGGGCGTCGCGTTTTTAGTTTGCCGAAATATGGAGGGGTGCGAGAATCTCGGATCACCGATCGAAAGTTACAGGAGTTTCTCCACAAACAAAGGCTGTCCGACAAACGGCAACCAGCGGAAGGTATGGGGGCGGCCTTCGATCCGATCCCATCCCTTGGGGCCGGCGAGCGTTCTCCACAGTATCCACAGGCCCTACTAAGATTACTACATCCATACATATCCCATAAAGATACTGCTTGAAAGCCACAATTGAATCCTGTACAATTTCAATAAGCGCCCCTTCATTGAATAGTGGGAGGCTCATCATGGATATGATCAAGGTCTCTGCCAGCTCCCGCACTGCCGCGGTCGCGGGGGCGATAGCAGGTGTGATGCGCGAACACAAACACGCTGAAGTGCAAGCCATCGGCGCCGGAGCGGTCAATCAAGCGGTCAAGGCTCTGGTGCTGGCCACCGGCTACCTGAAGAGCGACGGCATCGACGTGGTGTGTGTGCCGCAGTTTGTGGACGTGGAGATCGAGGACAAGGTCCGTACGGCGATCAAATTGGTGGTTGAGCCGCGCTGAGCGCGGCCGGCCCCACCGGAAAACTGAATAAAGGGTGGTATATAATCTCTGCCAGCCTGGCTGCGCTCGGGACCCTGCGGCAGCCGTGCACCAGGTTGGGAATCTACGCTTTTGACACAATCCATGTGGAATTGGAATCGTCTGACACGCGGGCTGCTCTTGCTTTGCCTGCTGGCCGGCTTTATGGGCGGGCCGGCGTTGATGCCCGTGCGCGCCGCCCCGCAGATGCAGGCTGCGACCACGGTGGTCATCAGCGAATTTCGGACCAGGGGGCAATTAGGTGGTAGCGATGAATTTATCGAATTGTATAATCCAACAATAGCACCAGTCGATATTAGCGGATGGCAGTTATGGGGATCAAATGGAAATAATCCTCCTAGCACCAGCAACCGTAAGACAATACCCCTTGGCGCGATTCTTCAACCAGGTCAACACTACTTAATTGCGCTCTCGGGTAGTAGTTATTTTGGTATTGCGGATACAACCTACTCTACAGGAATCACGGATGATGGTGGAATTGCTCTAATAGATCCAAATAATCCGCTTGCCCCTATAGATCAAGTAGGTATGGATGTTGACTCAGCCTACAAAGAAGGCTCCGTGTTATCTCCTTTGAGTGGGACGGCCAATCAAAGCTATGAACGTAAACTGGGCGGTGCGTCGGATAGCTGCGTGGATACCGGCGACAATTTATCAGACTTTGCTATAACGAACCCAAGCGGTCCGCAGAATATGTCTGACGCCTGGAGTCTATGCGGCGTGATCATACCGACATTCACGCCCACCTTTACGTCGACCGCGACTGCTACTCCGACTGAAACTTTTACTCCAACGCCCACAGGCTCTGCTACCCCCACCGGGACGATCACGAGCACGCCCACGCACACGTCTACCCCCGCATCGGCGGCCCTGTCGATCATCATCAACGAGCTGGCCTGGGCCGGGACAGCGGCTTCCACCAGCGACGAGTGGATCGAGCTCTACAACCCAAGTTCGGCGGCCGTCAGCCTGGCCGGCTGGCAGCTCAGGGCGGATGATGGCGAGCCAAGTATCGACCTAACCGGCACTATTCCTGCCGGGGGCTTCTACTTGCTCGAGCGCACCGACGAGAACACCGTCTCGGACATCACCGCCGATCAACTCTACTCGGGAGATCTCTCGAACACCGGCGAAAAATTGCGGCTGTTCAATCCGACCGGCGTGCAGATCGACTCGGCCAACATCGACGGCGGCGCGTGGCCGGCCGGCAGTACCACAAATTTCCGCAGCATGGAGCGGCGCGGCGCGATCCTGGACAACTCCACCGCCTGGGTCACGAACACCGGTGTCGTGCGTAATGGCCTGGACGCGAACGGCAACCCCATCAACGGCACGCCGAAAAAGTCGAACTGGGCCATCACGGTCACGATCACGCCCTCGCCCGCGCCGGCCACCAAGGCGCCGACACGCCCTCCCCCACCAGTGGCGCGCTTCGTGATCAACGAATTCCTGCCGCGCGCCGGCTTCGATTGGAATCAAGACGGAAAGGTGGATGTCTTCGACGAGTTCATCGAGGTCGCCAACCTCGGCCCGGTCAACGGGACGCTGACCGGCTGGATGCTGGACGACGAGGCGAACGCCGGCTCCAGCCCCTACACGCTGCCGAACATCACGCTGCGCCCCGGAGAGCACGCGCTCTTCTACGGCCTGCAGACCAACATCCTGCTCAGCGATGGAGGCGATACGGTGCGGCTGCTCAACCCCGCCGGCACGA
Source organism: Anaerolineales bacterium (assembly GCA_036507155.1). Lineage (GTDB taxonomy): Bacteria > Chloroflexota > Anaerolineae > Anaerolineales > Villigracilaceae > DASXQN01. The sequence continues at coordinate 7,946 of DASXQN010000005.1, read as the reverse complement.
TCCTGGACGCGCGCTCCTATACCGTGGTCAAGGTCTCCAACCAGAGCTGGTGCCGCCTGCCGGATGTGCGCGGCTCGTGGTTCCAAGATTGCCATCCCACGCCGGGCATGGTCAATGCACGCAGCGGCGAGGTCCCGGCCTCACTGCCCGGGACGGGGCTGGAGGAGCCGCTTTGTCTCCTGCCGGACACCCTGCCGGTTGACTTCAAGGCCGCCGAGTGCGACGGGTTCGGCGCGGATATGTGGCGGGCAAGGTATTGGGATATCCCGGGCTGGCAAGGAGATCAGCGCGTCCCCCAAAACGGGAGCAAGTGGGAGATCTTCGTGGAATAACCAAACATCTTTTCGACCCGAGATTGCCACGTCGGTCCTCGCTTTGCTCGTACCTCCTCGCTACGCTTCGCTACGGGATACCCTTGCGGGCACACGTGCTTCGCGATCGCAATGATATGATCCAAAAAAAGACGATCCGTTCGGATCGTCTTTTTTTCCTGCTCAACGGCGGGCTTAGCCCGCCGGGAACGAAGCAATTTATGCCAAAGGCTTTAACGCAGCGCCGCAAAGTCGGAAAGCAGATTCAAAACCCATGCGGCTTTGCGTTAAGAATCCAGATTTCAATCCACCGCGGCGCGGGCCACTTCCTCCGGATCGAAAACCACTTCTTCCTTCCCCGTCAGCTTCTCCTCCACCTTGGCCACGATCAACTTCAGGTGACCGGGGTGGGCCACATAATCCAGGTCATCGGCCGGGACGGCCAGCATCGGGCAGACGGTGAAGTTATCGATCCATTCCTCGTACAGGTCGTTCAGGCTTTGCAGGTAATCGAAGGAGATGGTGCGCTCGTAGTCGCGCCCGCGGCTGGAGATGCGCGTCATCAGCGTGGGCACCGAGGCCCGCAGGTAGACGACCAAATCCGGTGGCGGGAGAAACTGCGTAGCGGTCTCGTACAGGTCACGATAGGTCTGATAATCGCGCATCTGCATGTGTCCCTGCATATACAGGTTGCGGGCAAAGATCTCCGCGTCCTCATACAGGCTGCGGTCCTGGATGACCGAACCGGAGTGCAGGGAAAGCTGGAAATGGGAGCGCAGACGATTGGTCAGGAAAAACACCTGGGAATGGAAAGCCCAGGCATCCATGTTGCTGTAAAAATCGGCCAGGTATGGGTTCTCATTCACCGGTTCGAAGAACGGCTGCCAGCCCATGATTTCGCACAACATATTTACGAGGGTGGACTTGCCCACGCCGATATTGCCGGCCACAGCTACAAATTTTCGCATCGCGAAGCATCCCTCCGAAAGTTCTTGCAGGATCCAGCAAAACGGAACGATTAAGTTGAGGTGTCAGTGCGAGAGACAAGCCAGCGGATATTCGTTGCGTGCCTGATATCTAGTGTAGCCAGATTGTGCGATTAATGCAAGCAGCAGTTGAAACGGCTGCCAGAACGGGATCGGTTACGGGATCTCGCCGGCGATCTCTTTGTCGATGATCTGCTTGAAAGCTTCCAGGGGCTGCGCGCCGATGATGGCCAGGCCGTTGACGAAGAAGGTCGGCGTGGAGTTGACGCCCAGGTTGATCGCGAAATCGGAGTCGGCCTGGATGATCGGATCGTTGCGGCCGCTGTCGAGGCAGGCCTGGAAGGCATCCGTGTCCAATTCAAGATCGGTGGCGTACTGGACATACACATCGCGCCCGAGCTGTTCGCTGCTGAAGAGCTTGTCGTGATAGGGCCAGAACGCATTTTGTTCATTGGCGCACAGGGCGGCCACCGCGGCCGGGAAGGCCTCGGGATGGATCGAGGTCAGGGGCAGCTGGCGATATACAAAGCGGATCTGTCCGGGATAGGCATCGAGCAAAGATTGATAGGTTTCCTGATGGAAGCGGCGGCAGAACGGGCACTGGAAGTCGCTGAATTCGACGATCGTGATCGGCGCCTCGTCCGGACCCAGGCTGGGCGAGCCTTCGGTGGGGATATCGTAGCGTACATACTGCGGTGCCTCCGGCGTGATCGGCACTTCCGCCACCGGACCCTGCGCCGTGGGATTCTGTACGACGGCCGGGGCAGCCGCGACAGCGCCGCGTCCCCAAGCCATATATCCGACCAGGACGCCGGCTGCGAACGCGAGCACCACCAGCGCCGAGTAAAAGTGCGTGCGCTTGAATGTGATGGTATCTGTTTGAGGAGTGTTCATATTATCGTTCATAGGGCGGGATTATATCACGGGCCTTTTCGAACGCCTGAATGCTACTTTTGTACTGTGCCGGACCGGACCGGAGATGAACGGAGATAAACGGAGATGACCGGAGATGGACGGGGATGAACGGAGAAGGTTCGAAAAGCCAAGCTTCTAACCACTAATCAACTAATCAACTACACAACTAATCAACTAATCAACTACGCAACTAAGAAACCGAACTTGCTGTTGCAGCCTTCCATCGTTCACGCGTTTAAGGCATTTTCATCCACGGGTGCGGGCTGCCGTCTGCGGAGCCGGATGCGGTCCCGGATCGAGCCGAAGAATTTACGGACCGCCGGAAGGCGTAGGATCAGCAGGATGGCCACCACCAGCCCGTACAACAACGGCCGCGTGATGTCCCCGCTTAATTTGAAGAGATCGCCCTTCTTGGCCCAGGCATAATGCAGGACGGCCAGCGGCGCGATCCAGTAAATGAGCTGGTGCAGCCGCTTCCAGTTCTTTCCCAGGCGCGCCTTCCATACATCGAAGGAGGTCAGGGCCAGCGGCAGCAACAACAGGAACGTCGTCAGGCCAACCAGGATATACGGCTTCTGGACAATGGTCTGCAGGATCATGCTCCAGGCGAAGCCATAGTCGAGGTCGATGAAGATCAGCAGGTGGATCGTGACGTACATAACGGCGTACAAGCCGAGCGCCCGGCTGCGCTTGGGCGCCTCGCGCCAGCCGAAGATCGAGCTGAGCGGCGTGCAGGCGAGCGACAGCACCAATAAGGTGATGGCGGCGCGGCCCATGCGCTGCTGCATGTCCTGGATCGGGTTGGCGGATAGGTTGCCGGCGTAATAGTCGAAGGCCAGGCGCGCCAAAGGGAACCACGCGCCGAGGTGCACGAGGACTTGCAGAGGGGTGTAGCGCTTGAAGAGGTTTTGCATCGACCAGTAGGGGCGCAGCATGCTGCGCCCTTACAATAATTAGTAATTCTGAATCAGGTCCATGCCTTCATACAAGTAAGCCACTTGTTCGGCATAGCCGTTGAACGGCAGGGTCGGGCGGCGGCCCAATTCGCCGATGCGCCGCTCGGAGGACTGCGACCAGCGCGGGTGCGGCCGGTCCGGATTCACGTTGGAGTAGAAACCGTATTCGTTCGGTCCGACGCTCGACCACAGCGTGGCGGGCTGCTCGCTTACCAATTCGATCTTGACGATGGCCTTGATGGATTTGAAGCCGTACTTCCAGGGCACCACCAGCCGGATCGGGGCGCCGTCCTGTTTCGGCAGTCCCTGACCGTACATGCCGGTGCCAAGGATGGCGAGGTCGTTCATGGCTTCGTCGATGCGCAGGCCCTCCTGATACGGCCACGGATAGAACGGGCTGCTCTGTCCCGGCATCTCCTCCGGGCGGTAGACGGATTCGAAGCGCACGTACTTGGCGTCCGAGGTGGGCTCGACTTCCTTCAACAGGCTGGCTAACGGAAACCCGAGCCACGGGATGACCATGCTCCAGGCTTCCACGCAGCGTAGGCGGTAGATGCGCTCCTCCTGCGGAAAGTTCTTAAGCAGGTCTTCGACGTTGTATGTCTTGGGGTTGTTGACCAGGCCGCCGACCTCCACAGTCCACGGATGCGTGGTGAAATCCAGCGACATAGGAGCGACGCCCTGCTTGTCCACGGTGAACTCGTAGTAGTTGTTGTAATTGGTGATGTCGTCGAAGGTGTTGAGCGGATTGCCCAATTCGTCGGTTTGCCCGCCGCTGTAATCGGCCTGCTCAGCAGACGGGGTGGCGGCTGCTTTGGGCGCGCACGCGGCCAGCAGCGCGCCGCCGGTCGCGATGCCGGCGGCTTTCAGGAAATCGCGCCGCGAGAGGTACTGGTGCTGCGGTGTGATCTCGGACGACAGTACGGGGACGGATTTGAATTTATTGTGCATGATTTACCTCGATATATTTGTGTCATTGCCATGAGCTATCGCGCTGAGCGGAGCGACTGCGACGAATTAATCTGATCGCGAAAGAGGAGATTGCTTCCCTACGGGATACCCTATCCCCTTCGGGGACCTTCGGCGGGCACACGTGCTTCGCGATCGCAATGACATAGTTAATAGGGCTCCGCCAACAACGCCTGGATGGCGGCCTCGGTTTCGGCATAGGACCCTTCGCCGATGTGAACGTAGCGCAAATGGCCGCGTTTGTCGATCAGATAGATGACCGGCCAGTAGTGATTATTGTACGCCCGCCAGGTGCCGCCGGCGTTGTCCTGCGCGACCGCGTATTGAATGTCGTTTTCGGCGATGGCGGTCTTCAGATGTTCCAGGTCCGCTTCATAATCGAACTCGGGATAATGATTTCCGATCAAGACGAAGCCCTGGTCCTTGTATTTGGCGTGCCATTCCTTCAGCCACGGCATGACGTGCTGGCAGTTGATGCAACCGAACGTCCACATCTCGAGCGCCACCACCTTGCCGCGCAGATCGGCGAGGCGCAGGGGCGCGTCCACATTCAGCCAGACGTCGTTGCTTAACTCGGGGGCCGGCCCGAGGTCCGGGAGCGAAACGTTGTTGGGCAAGGTGGATCCAGTATTAGGTGCGAAAGCCGCGCATCCGGCGGTGAAGATCAGCAGCAGGGCGGTCAACCGGGATTTCATGCTCATGAGCCTGGATGGCCCCATTGTAAGTAATCTTCCTTACGAAAGGCTTACAGCAGACTGAGAGATGTGTTAAGGAAGATCGAGCGTGAAGCGCGTGCCCTGCCCGGGCGGGCTGTCCACCCGGATCTCGCCGCCGTGCGCGCGCACGATGCCGCGCGCAATGGCCAGGCCCAAACCCGATCCGCCGCGGGCGCGGCTGCGAGACTTTTCGCCGCGGTAGAAGCGCTCAAAGACGTGCGGCAGGTCGTCCGGATGAATACCTTCGCCGGTATCGCTGACGGTCAGCTCCACGCCGGAGGCTGTTCGCCGCGCGGCCACCTCGACGCGTCCGCCGGCCGGCGTGTGCCGCAGCGCGTTCGCCACGAGGTTGTTCAGCACGCGGCCGATGCGCTGCGTGTCCATATACACGGGATCCACATCCGGCGCGGCCCTGCCCTCCAGTTGCGTGCCTTGACGCGCGGCCAGCGCGGAGAACGACTCGAGCGTGTCCGAGATCAGATCGGCCAGCGAATTGTCGGCGCGATCGAGCGGCAGCCCGCCGGCATCCAGTTGTGCCATTTGAAAGAGGTCGTCGATCAACGCGGAGAGCGAGCGCACGTCGCGCTGCGCGGTGGCCAAATAGCGTTGCACCGTTTCGGCTTCATCCACCATGCCGTCGGCCAGCGCCTCCAGGATGGCGCGGATGGAAGCCAGCGGGGTTTGCAGGTCGTGACCGACCCAGGCGATCAGGTCGCGACGCAGGACCTCGAGCTCGCGCTGCTGCTGGTCCGCGGCCTGCAGTTGGGCGGCCATCTGGTTGAAGGCTGAGGCCAACGCGGCGACTTCATCGCGGCCGACCACGGGCACGCGCGTCCCGAGCTCGCCGCGCGCCAGCCGGTCCGCCGCCTCCTTAAGCAGATGGATGCGCTCGGTCACCGTGCTGGACAGGAAATAGCCCAGCGCCATGGCCATGCCGCCGGCGAAGACCAGCAGCACGATGGCCAACAGCAAGTCATGCTGGCTGGCGAACATCATCTGCGCCGAGAACCACACGTTAAAGAAGGTCAGCACGCTCGACAGGGCATATCCGCCGAGCAGAGACCAGCGCAGCCTGGGTGAGATGTTCATCCAGCCGAGGCGGTACGCGGCGTAGCCGGCCAGCGCCGAAACGAGCGCAGTGATCGCCAGGAAGAGCGCCATCAGCCCCAGCTCGTTCATCGGCGGGGCCATGAGCATTTTGAATACGCCCAGCGACAGGACCAGGATCAGCAGGATGCCGAGTCCAAAGCGGGCGAGCATGGGCAGGCGGGCGAGGGAGGATTTCATTTTTTATTTGTCATTGCGATCGCGAAGCACGTGTGCCCGCCGAAGGTCCCCGAAGGGGATAGGGTATCCCGCAGCGGAGCAGTGGGAGGAGCCGCGCGCTGCCGTCTCGCACCGGCGACTTGGCAATCTCATCGTGAAGGAGGAGATTGCTTCGCTTGGTCTCGACACCCGTACTTGCACTTGCACTGCGTGCACGTTACAAGTGCAGGTGCAAGTGTACGTGGCGCTTTTGGCGCCCCTACTCGACCTCCGCTCGCAATGACATGTAGGTCACGGTTCAAACTTATACCCCACGCCCCAAACCGTCAGCAGGCGTCGCGGGCTGGAGGGATCCGTCTCGATCTTCTCGCGCAGCCGCCGCACGTGCACGGTGACCGTGCCGGGGTCGATGTATTCGGCGCTGCCCCACACGCGTTCGAGCAGTTGCTCGCGGGTGAAGACCTGGCGGGGATGGCGCGCCAGCAGGTGCAGCATGTCGAATTCCTTCGCCGTCAGCTCCACCGGCGCGTCATTCACTGTCAGGACGCGGCTGCGCGCATCGAGCGTCAGCCCGTCGAATAGCAGCGGCCGTCCGGTCCCGGACTCCGCCTCGCGTCCGGCGCGGCGCAGCACGGCGCGCACCCGGCTGACCAGTTCCTGCGGGCTGAAGGGCTTGACGATGTAATCATCCGCGCCCAACTCCAGTCCGGCGATGCGGTCGATCTCCTCGCGGCGCGCCGTCAGCATGATGATCGGCACGTCGGAACGGTCACGCAGCCAGCGGGTGAGGGACAGACCGTCCACTTCGGGCAGCATCAGGTCCAGGATCACAAAGTCCGGGATCTTCTCTTCGAGCAGGTTCAGCGCCTGCCTGCCGTCCGCGGCCGTCTGCACCTGGAAGCCGGCGCGTTTGAGATACAGGCTGACCACTTCTGAAATGCTGGGTTCATCCTCGACTACCAGGATTGTTTCCCCCTGCGGGGACGTTGCGTTGCTCATCAGCGCCCAATCATAGCCCAGGCCATCCCGCCGTGTGATTACCAGAGTCTTACAGTTGGAATGAAAACCTCCCCCGCACCGGGGGAGGCCGTCAGGCTTTGAACGAGTCGAGCGCGGCCTGTGCGCTTTCATAGTTCGGGATGTTGTGCAGGAAGCCGGTGATGCCCAGCACGTGATAGATCTGCGGCGGCGACTCGCATACCTTGAGATGCATCACCTTATAGTGCTCCTGCTCGGGGGTGTACATCTTGTAGATCTTTTGGATGCTGCGCATGCCCGCGCTGGTCAGCGTATCCACCCCTTTAAGGTCCAGCAACAGGAAGCGCGCGCCCTGCTCGTAACTCTGGCGGGCCGCCTGCAGGAGCAGGTCCTCGCTTTGCGCGTCCAGCCAGCCGCGCAGACGAAAGATCGTCACCGGCACGCCGGCCTGGACCTGTTCAACGGTGATCTTGAGATCGGTTTCCATGCTTGCCTCCGAGCCATGTGAGACGTCCCGCGCTGCGCGGGACGTCGCACATTCATAAACCGAACGAATCGCCGCGCGCGTGACGAACGGTCCGCCCGCCGCGATAGAGCGTCACCGCCCCCGCGCCGGATACCGACCAGCTGCCGTCCGCATTCGACAACATGCCGGTCTGCTCGTCGATGCCGATCAGCACGGAGTCCGGCAGCCGTTTCGTTAATTGCGCGGCCCACTCGCGACCATATTGATCATGATGCGGCAGCACGCACGCTTTGGAGATCATATTCAAGCCCTGCAGGAGTTTCTGCTCGTACGGATCGTAATAGTGCTCGCATAAGACCATGGCGCCGGCGCTGCTGCCGGCA
>DASXQN010000004.1:0-9433 GCA_036507155.1 Anaerolineales bacterium | reverse complement strand
ACTCGCAGGTAAGTCCGCAGGTTATTCTCCTGGCGGTCCATCAACCAGCCGCCGATCTCCTTGAACCGTTTGTACAGCTTCAACTGCTCGACCAGCGTCTGGCCCAGGTCTTCTTCGCCGGGCGCACGCGCCGGCGGCCGCGGCAGCAGAGCCTCGGACTTGATCAAAACCAGTTTCGCTGCGATCACGAGGAAGGCCGAGATCTCGTCCGGATTGGCTTCGTCCAGCCCGTGCAGATAGTTGAGATACTGGTCGGTCACGAGCGCCAGCGACACGGCTGTGATATCCAGCTCCGCTCGCTCGATCAGATCCAGCAGCAAGTCCATCGGCCCCTCATACACGGGCGTGTGGACCTTGTAACCATCTTCGCGGGGCAGCAGGATGTTATCCATTGCGACCGAATTATATCGCACGCGTGCCGCCGTAGGTTCTGGAAGGGAAGTTCCGGCAAGGGCATGCCCTGTAAGGGTATAATTCTTCGCATGACAGGTAAACTGACGCATGTCGACCAAGCCGGCCGCGTGCGCATGGTCGACGTAGGCTCCAAGCCGGACACGGAGCGCATCGCGATCGCGCGCGGCGAAGTGCATATGCAAAAGCAAACGCTGGAACTGATCCGCGCCGGCCAGATCAAGAAAGGCGACGTCCTGACCGTGGCGCAGATCGCCGGCATCACCGCCTCGAAACGGACCTCGGAGCTGATCCCGTTGTGTCATCCGCTCCCACTCTCGAGCGTCGACGTTGAGCTGGCGCTCGACGATTCGCTTCCGGGTGTGGTGATCACCGCGACGGTCAAGAGCACCGGCAAGACGGGCGTCGAGATGGAGGCGCTGACGGCGGTCTCGGTGGCGGCGCTAACCGTCTATGACATGGCCAAGGCGGCCGAAAAAACGATGCGCATCCAGAATGTGCGGCTGATCGAAAAGCACGGCGGTCAATCCGGCGACGTGGTCAATGAATAAGATTAAGGTGCTCTTCTTCGCCACCTTGCGCGAGCGCGCCGGCACCCGCTCTCTGGACGTGGATATCCCTGGCGATGCGACGGTCCGTGCCCTCAAAGATCAGCTCGCGGCTCAGCATCCCAATTTGAGCGAGTCGCTGAAGGCAGTCCTCGTGACCATCAACCGGGAGTTTGCGTTCGACGAGGCTGTCATCCCTCGCGACGCCGAGATCGCCATCTTCCCGCCGGTGTCCGGTGGATGAGCACAACCGTCTATCGTCCTGACGCCATGGTCCATGGTCCATCGTCCACCGTCAACTGATTCCCTTGAGCCTGCCCACACTGTTCGCCATCACTGAATCCGAACTTGATCTAGACGCGCTTCTCGCACAGATCACGCTCGAGTCCACCGGCGCCGCGGCGATCTTCACTGGAATCGTGCGCGGCATAACCTCGCGCGACGATCCCCATCAAACGGATTTCCTCGAATACGAGGCGTACATCCCAATGGCCGAATCGAAGATGAAGCAGGTTGCGGACGAGATCCGGCACCAGTGGCCGTCCGTGCAGGGGATCGCGATCGTTCAGCGCATCGGCAAGCTCTATCCGAAGACTCCGACCGTGCTGATCGCGTGCACCGCGGCTCATCGCGATACGGGCGTCTTCGAAGCAGCACGTTACGGCATCGATCGCCTGAAAGAGATCGTTCCCATCTGGAAGAAGGAAGTTGGCTCGAAAGGCGAGCTCTGGGTGGAAGGCGATTACTTTCCCAAGCCTGGAGAATAGCGTGCGATCTACAGGTCGTGACGAACTTGCCCGGCGGGGGTTCTATGTAGCGCCGAACTCGGGTCTGTCGCCATTCCAAAAAATACTGCGGCATGCTGCGCCGGTCCGGACGTTGCAATATTGACCGGTTCGGGTTATAAAGTTCTGTCATGAGGAGCGACATGGATCGAATTGTAATTACGGGGATGGGGACGGTGAATCCCCTCGGACTTTCAGTTTCAGAAAGCTGGAACAAGGTCATTAACGGCGTGTCGGGTGTTGCGCCGATCACGTTGTTCGACGCGTCGCCGCTACAAGTGCATATCGCGGCGGAAGTAAAAGGCTTCGAGCCCGATAAGTATATGGAACCGAAAGAGAATCGGCGCCGGGACCGGGTCGAGCAGCTTGGTGCGGCCGCCGCGCTGGAGGCTCTCAAGAGCTCCGGCCTGGAAGTGACCGAGGCCAACGCCGGCAAGATCGGCGTGATCGTCTCGTGCGCCATCGGCGGGCTGAAGTCCTGGCAGGATGCGGTCGTCACCAACTATACCGAGGGGCCGCGCAGGGTCAGCCCGTTCCTGATCCCGATGCTGATGCCCAACGGCACGGCCGGGATCATCGCGATCGATCACGGCATCAAGGGTCCTTGCTTTTCGGTGGCCTCGGCCTGCGCGTCGGGCGCGGACGGAATTGGCACGGCCATGATGATGTTGAAAACCGGCATGATCGAGGTCGCGCTGGCCGGCGCGGCCGAAGCCACGGTCTGCTCCACCGGCGTGGCGGCCTTCGACCGGGTAGGCGCCATGTCCAGGCGCAACAACGATTTCTCGATGACACCCCAGCCGTTCGACAAGAATCGTGACGGGTTGGTCATGGGTGAAGGCGCGGCCGTACTTGTGCTCGAACACGAGAGTCACGCCAGGGCCCGCGGCGCAACTATTCTGGCAGAGCTGGCAGGCTACGGGGCCACGGCGGACGCCTATCACGTCACAGCACCGCACGAATTTGGAGCCGGTGGCGCAGCGGCAATCCGCATGGCCCTGGATTCGGCGCACGCGAACACCGACGAACTCGGCTACATTAACGCCCATGGCACCGGCACCCAGCTCAACGATCAATCCGAGACACGCGCCATCAAAGCTGCACTGGGCGAGCGGGCCTACAGCATTCCGGTCTCTTCAACCAAGTCGATGACCGGGCACATGATGGGCGCCACCGGCGCACTCGAAGCGATCTTTTGCGTGCACGCCATCCGCAACGGGATCCTTCCGCCGACCATCCACTACGAGACGCCCGATCCCGAGTGCGATCTGGACTACATCCCGAACAAGGCGCGCGAACAGAAAATCGACCTTGCCATCAGCAATGCGTTCGGCTTTGGTGGCCACAACGCGGTGTTGGCGATCCGCCGATACGATTAAACGCGCCGCCGCGGGAGCAGGCTTGTGGATTGCCTGATTGCATGCTATAATCCGCCGTCGCATTTCAAACCAGCGTACTTATTTAAGGAAGCAAGCCATGACCGATCTTTTGAAGGCCGTGCAGGCCAAAGCGAACGAGAGCATTCCCCAACTGCAGACTGGCGATACTGTCAGCGTGCATGTGAAGATCAAGGAAGGCGAACGCGAGCGAATCCAGGAATTCAAGGGCATTGTGATCCGCCTGCGCAAGGGCGGCAACGAGGCCTCCTTCACCGTCCGCCGCATGGCCAGCAATGGCGTGGGTGTGGAGCGCACCTTCTTGCTGCGCTCGCCCCGCCTCGACAAGGTCGTGGTGGAACGCCGCTCAGAGACGCGCCGGGCCCAGCTGTACTTTATGAGGGGCCGCACGGGCAAGAGCGCCCGCCTCAAGCAAAAGTTCGACTGATCCCCGGACCCTAAAGGCCAACACCTTTAGGGTCTTTTGATTCGCATGTCCAAACCACTCATCGGAATCACCGCCCGCATCGTGTTGAATGCTTCGAACCTGCCTGCCGTGCAGATCCTACGAGCGTACGCCGACGCGGTGCTCGCGGCGGGCGGGACGCCCGTCCTGATCCCGCCTCAGCTGCCGGAGCCGGACTGGCACGGGCTGCTGGCAAGGCTGGATGGAGTCCTCTTCTCAGGAGGCGGCGACATCGGCATCGAGCATTTCAACGGCGAGCCGCACGCGACCATCGAGGTGGACGTCGTGCGCGACACGATCGAGTTGCCGCTCTTACGCGCCGTCGCGGAAGAAGGCAAGCCGTTCCTCGGCATCTGCCGGGGACTGCAGGTGGTAAACGTGGCGCTGGGTGGCACACTTTATACTCATATCTCGGACCAACATCCGAACGCACTCGATCACGATATGCGTGACGACGTCATCCGCACTCATTTAGCACATCCGGTTCGCATTGAAGAAGGCACGCGCTTGGCAGAAATTCTCGGTGAGCCGCTCGTTCAAGTAAATAGCCTGCATCATCAAGGCATCAAAGACCTTGCCCCTGGCCTGAAAGCGAGCGCTTACGCACCGGACGGATTGATCGAGGCCGTGGAACTGCCTGAGCATCCCTTCGGACTTGCTGTCCAATGGCATCCCGAATGGTTGATGGATCAAGAATCAACACGGAATTTGTTTAGAAGCTTTGTAGAAGCAGCGGGACAATAGGTCCTGGGGCGGAAGCGAAGTAGCCCGCGGCTCGCAAAATCGATCCATGTCAAATCCACAGCGACCCATCGGAATATTCGACTCAGGCGTCGGCGGCCTCTCCGTGCTGCGCGCGCTGCGCGAGCGCATGCCTGCAGAGGGCGTGATCTATCTCGGCGATCAGGGACACGTTCCGTATGGACCGCGGCCAATGAAACAGATCCAGCAGTTCTCAGTGGCGATCACGAAACTCCTGCTGGCTCAAAATGCCAAGCTGATCGTGGTCGCGTGCAACACCGCATCGGCTGCTGCACTGACACATTTGCGGGAGACTTTTCCCACAGAAAGTTTTGTGGGCATGGAGCCGGCGGTGAAGCCTGCGGCCGAGCACACGCGCACAGGCAAGGTCGGCGTGCTGGCCACGCCGGCCACATTTCAAGGCGCGTTGTATGCGTCGGTGGTGGAGCGGTTCGCCGCAGGCGTGGAATTATTTCAGGATACCTGCCAAGGGCTGGTAGAGCAGATCGAGAAAGGCGACCTGGATGGGCCGATCACGCGCTCAATTCTCGAGTCCGCCCTGCGACCAATGTTGGAGAACCAAATCGATACCGTGGTGCTGGGGTGTACGCACTATCCGTTCGTCATCCCACTTATCGAGGAAATCGTCGGACCTGATGTTCGGGTGATTGATCCAGGCCCGGCCGTCGCGCGCCAGGCTGAACGCCTGCTGGAGGCGAATGGCGCGAAGGAACCGGCAAGGGGCCGTGGCGAGCTCTGCTTTTACACCACCGGAGATGTGAGCGCGTTCGCGTCGATGTTGCCGCAGCTGTTAGGCGAGAACGGGGATGTGTCGCCCGCGACTTGGGCAGGCGATACTGAGCTCCGGGCATAGATCGGCGACTGCCAACCGCCAACCGCCAACTGAATAACTTCCCAGTCCTCGCCGCACTTCCTATTTTCCGCTGAACAAGAATCTCCAAAACCTCGGCAGATCGCGGGGCCGCGGCCAAAACGCAGGGACGCGGCGCCGGTACTCCTCGTAGGCTTTACCGAAGCGCTGAAGCAACTCCCTCTCCTCCACCAGCCTTACCCACCCCCAAAACCCGAGCGCAAGGAACAACGCGCACGTCAAGCCGAACCAACTGCCGTTCAGTAGCGCCAGCCCGGCAGCGACGCGCTGTACCGCGCCGTAGACCGGATGCCGGAGGATGTCATAGATCGTATGCTGGACGAGCGGACCTTCCTCAGGGAAGTAAACATAGAGCATCGTCAGATTGTCGAATCCAAATGCCCGGACGGATTGCACCCACAGCAGCGCCCCGGTCACGAGCGCCAGCCAGCCGAGCGCTGTGAGATAGGGATACCACCACAGGCGCGGGACGAGCGGCCCGGGAATGTACCCCATGCGCGCGACAACCGCAAAGATCAACGCCAAACCCGGGAAGAGGTAGCGGCGAGCGGCGACGCTGTAGGCTCGCGAACCGAATCGGGCAACGAAGTCATCCCTGGATCGGATGAACCTGCGTGCCAGCAAGAATCCCAGGGTGCCGATCACCACCTCGCCATCGAGGAGCCAGATTTGCGAACCGCGATCCTCGGCGATGAAGAAGGCGGTCACAGCCAGGAAGAGCAACAATGGAATCCCGAACAGCTTCAACAGGCCGCCGGCCGAGTTGAGTTCGGGGAGATGCTTTCGAAGTGCGGCAGATGCGTCAGGGCTCATATGCGATCTCCACGGAAATGAGTTGATATCTTCGGTCGCGAACTGTTTAGGAACCGGGCGAGGCGCCCGTCTTGAAGGACTGCGCGAAGTATTTCAAATAGAATAGATTGAGGAACGCGTATCCAAAAATCACCAATCCGATGATCGCAACGAATCGCAATTCTATCGGGACGGTGAGCGCCACGACATATGTTAATGCAAAATACGGGATATAGAACCTCAGGATCGATGCACGTGTCTCACGGGCCAATTCCGCGCCGGAGATGAACAACCTCGGCGCGAATCCCACCGTCGCCCAAAACGAAAACATCCCGAACTGAAACAAAGCCATCAGGATCGGGTTAGCTGACGGATCGCTCCACGGCGCCAGGCCGATCAGGAACCATTCGATCATGAGACCGAACACGCCATAGATCACAAAGTGCGCGATATCGCGCGCGGGCTCGCGACGGAGCAGGCGGTTGAACAATCGGCTGGAAAGAAAGGCAAACGTCAGGAACACTGGAAAGAGGACGAGCAGTGTGAAGACGAAGCTGGCGAGATCATGCTTAAGAACCACCACGGTCAGGAACTCCTCCACGGTCGAGAAGAAGGTTCCGACCAGCACGAATCGCATAAGATATCTCATACGCGCAATTGATCGCTCCGCCGGCTCATTTACTCCCTTGTGCGTTCGTAAAACTCATCCTGCAGGCGCTTTGTCTCGCCGTCCTTTTTGATCAACCGGATGGCGGCTGCCAGTGCCTGCGCCCTCGCTCCCAGCAGACGCTCGCCTTTTTCTGTGGACGCGGGGTGACCATCGCCGCGGTAATGTGTCGGATGGTCGGCATACCACCAGATCCCCGTGTATACGCCCAGGTCACTTAGGTCCTTTAAGCGTTCGAGCGGCATGCCCTCCTTGTCGCTGCCAAGTACTGCGCGGTCGACCAGTTCCGGCCGGATGGCGAGCATCATGCTGGTTTCGCGTTCGCCGGCATGGCCGTCGACGGTCGTCGCCCATTGCGCGTCGATGGCGGCTTTTTGATCGGCCGGCAGCGGCGGGTCCGCCACGTAGATCACATAGTCGCGGCGGCTTGCCAACTGGCTCTGCGCGAAGAAGCGCAGAAAATGGTAGTTGCCGCCGTGCGCATTCACAAAGACGATCTTATCGAATCTGTTGCGGGCGATCTCACGGCAGATGTTATCGAGCAGCCGGACGATCAAATCCGCTTCCAGTGCGATCGTACCCGGGAATGTGCGGGCCTCCAGGATCTGCGTGAAGATCACGTTCGGAAAAATCACCGCCGGTTCGAGGGCGGCCGCGCGCCGGCAGAGATCGCGACCGATGAACATGTCCGTGCCCATGGGGAGGTGGTGCGCGTGGCGTTCGATGCAAGCCAGGGGCAGCAGGCAGACTCGGTCCACCCTCTCGACGGTGCCTTCGAAGTCATCACTTTTCAATTCTTCCCAAAACATAGGTGAGATCCTTTCTTGTCATGGATTGCCGCGCGCCGCGGCCGCTGCATACAGTATAAGGAAAAGTCGCGCCCTGAACAAGTCCTCAGCGGTCGGCAGGGTCGACACCAAGTTGTGCCGGCGTAACTCGCATTCCGTCAAAGTTTTCAAAGCTAAGCTCCGCGAATTTCAGACGGAGCGTGGCGCGCAGGGCGTCGAAAAGTGCCGCGTAGCTGGCACCGATGGCGGCCGACATCTTCAGCCGAAGCCTCAGCGCGGCGGCTTCGATTGTGGTTGAATCGGGGCCCTCGATCTCCACGAAATTCCCGAACGGCAGTTCATCGAGCATGACATGTACTTTTCTGAGCGCGTAGGTCGCGCGGTATTTTTCGTAAGACAGGATGGCTCGATACCCGAGCTGCTCCAGGAGTTGCCGGGCATCTTCAAAGTCCTTTACCTCCAGCTCCACCTCGCGCCGGCTCATCACGCCGCGCTTTAGTTTGCTCGGACCTTTGTACGTCAAGCGGGTTTCGTGATCCTTACGCAACCGCAAGACGCGGCCCGCTGCGCGCAGGCTGCCGTCCGGCAGGTCAAAGCGCAGATTGCGTTCCAGGACGCGCCGCTGAATCAAAACCCCTCCAAGCCCAACGGGGGGAGGGCTCCTCAGAAGCGACCGGATGCTCTTCAGATCCCGGACGTAGAACTTCGCCTCAATTTCCTGCCCATTCGTTGCCACTGGTGTCTGATCACCTGCCACCCAAATCCGGCTACTGGTTACTGAATACTGGCTATTCCAGGCTTAACAACGTTTGCTTCTGTTCGACGCTCTCACCACTCTTCACGCGGATGCGTCCCACCACGCCGTCGCGCGGCGACTTGAGCTCGTTCTGCATCTTCATCGATTCGAGCACGGCGAGCACCTGTCCTTTTTCGACCTGCTCGCCCTCACCGACCGGCACCGCCACGACCAGGCCGGGCATGGGCGCCTTGAGCAGGAATTCACCGCCTTCGGCCACGCCACCGGCAGCGGTTGCGCGCAGGCGTTTCTCGCGCTCGTCCTCAACGGTGACCGGATACAAATGCCCGCGCAGCATTACCTGCCAGTTATCGTCGCCGGGATAGATATACGACTCGTACGACTTACCGTCGACGATCAGCGAGTAGACCGGCTGGCCGCTGACGGATTCAAAATTCACCTCCAGCGTGCGGTCGCCCACGCGGACGCGCTTCTCGTCGATGATCTCGACGACATATTCGGTGCCTTCAATGGTTGCGATGTATTTCATGTTAGTCTGATAGTTTGATAGTTGGATAGTTTCGTTGTTTGTTCGTCGCCTAGTCTGCTCGTCGCTTGGTCGACTATCCAACTACCCAACTGCCCAACTAACTAGCGGTGCATCCGCTCCCAGCGCCCGACCCATTTCCAGTTGCTCGTGTCCCGCTCCCCGCGGCGGACGATCTGCGCGGAACGCTCGGTCTCCTGGTGTGCCACCAGCGTGGCCAGCACCGCGGCGATCTCGGCGCGTTCCGCGTGGTGATCGTCCTTGTCCTCCATCGAGAAACGCTCCTCGACGAAGCGCGTATCGTACTGCCCGCCCATGAAGCGGTGCGAATCCATCAGCGTCTGGTGGAACGGGATATTCGTCCGTACACCCACGATCCGATACTCTTCCAGGGCGCGGCGCATGCGCAGGATGGCCTGCGCGCGGGTCTCGCCCCACACGATCAATTTTGCGATCATCGGATCGTAATAGCGCGTAATCTCGAACCCAGGGTATACGCCAGTGTCGACGCGCACGCCGGGACCGGTGGGCTGCAGAGCGTGCGTGATCAGCCCGGTGGACGGCACGAAGTTGTTGTAGGGGTCCTCGGCATTGATGCGGCACTCCAGCGCGTGCCCGGAAAAGTGGACGTCCTCTTGCTTGTAACTGAGTTGCCGGCCGCGCGCGATGCGCAGTTGCTCCGCC
>DASXQN010000003.1:0-1579 GCA_036507155.1 Anaerolineales bacterium | reverse complement strand
TTGAACAGCTCCATCGCCAGGTGGTTCGGCGATCCCGGGTTGGCCCCGTAGTTGAGCTCTCCCGGACGCGCCTTCGCCAGCGCCAGGAGCTCTTTCACCGAGGTTACGGGGAGCGAAGGATGGACCACGATCAGGCTGGGGAACGTCGCCATCTGGGTAACGGGCGCCAGGTCTTTTGCCATGTCGTACGGCAGCTTGCGGTAAAGCGTCATCCCGATGGCGTGAGGCACACCGGCGACCAGCAACGTATAGCCATTCGGTGGCGACTTGACCACTAGATCGGCGCCAATGTGGCCTCCGCCGCCGGCCCGGTTCTCCACCACGAACGACTGGCCAAGCCGCTCGGAGAGCTTTTGCCCGACGACCCGCGCGAGTACGTCCGTAGCCCCGCCGGGAGAAAACGGATCGATCACGCGCACCGGTCTGCTTGGGTAATCCTGCGCAGCGGAGGAAGACGCGAGACCCGTCAAAACACAGAAAAAAACGAAGCGAACGTACGGTTGCATGGCCTCTCCTTGGCGAGTGGGGCGAGCGTTGCACTGTGCGAGCTGAAGAATATATGCTTAAGCCCAATGGAACTCAATTGGAATTCCATAACGCAGCCCGCGACAGTAGCGCGAGGAAAGCATACGGCAGTCCGCCTCGCAGAAACATGCCTGGCGCGGATCGAAGCGCGTGAGAAGGACGTCCAGGCCTGGGCGCACATAGACCCGGAGCAAGTGTTGGCGCAGGCCCGCGCACGGGACAGGGAAGCGCCTCGCAGCGCACTTCACGGTATCGCGGTCGGCGTCAAGGACATCATAGATACCTGCGACATGCCGACCGAGTACGGTTCTCCCATATACGCGGGTCATCGGCCCAAGGCTGACGCCGCGTGCGTCGCGCTGCTGCGTGAAGCAGGCGCCGTCATCATGGGGAAAACCGTTACCGTGGAGCTTGCCGCCTTCCATTGGGCGCCCACTCGCAATCCGCACAACCTCGCGCACACGCCGGGCGGCTCATCGAGCGGTTCTGCGGCGGCGGTCGCGGATTTCATGGCCCCGCTGGCGCTCGGCACGCAAACGGGCGGCTCAACGATCCGTCCTGCCGCCTACTGTGGTGTCGTCGGATACAAACCGAGCTTCAATCTGATCAACCGGGCGGGCGTCAAGTCGCTTGCGGAGTCGCAGGACACAGTGGGGCTTTTTGGCCGAAGCGTCCCCGATGTGGCGTTGATGTGCTCGATTTTATCCGGCTGTCCGGCACCGGACTTCGATCGAAAAGACGTTACCGCGCCACGCATCGGCCTGTGCGCAATGGCATGGCCGACGACGCTGCAACCGGTGATGACAAAAGCGATGGAGAACAGTACCGTCCAGCTGGCGCGAGCGGGCGCTCGAATCAGCGAATGCATGCTGCCGCAGCCGTTCGAGGCGTCGTTCCTCGCGCAAAGAAAGATGAATGACTACGAAGCGTGGCGCGCCTTGAGCCACGAGCGCCTGGTTCACCCGGATCAATTGAGCTCGACCTTATCGGCCAGATTGAAGGAGGCCGCACAGTGCACGTTCGATGTTTATCGGGAGGCGCAAGCGGTCATTTC
>DASXQN010000002.1:0-1656 GCA_036507155.1 Anaerolineales bacterium | reverse complement strand
CCAAATACGCAACCAAAACTTAGGATAATTATCCGAACCATTTATGGCGGATTTGGATGAGGTGCCCTGCGTAGCGGGCGGTGGGGGCCTTACTGATGACCAACAATGCGATGCGGCACATACGGCTCTTCCAGGTATGCGACCTCTTCCTGGGTCAGTTTAACGGACAGGGCGCCGACGGCATCTTCCAGATGCGTGATCTTCGTTGCCCCGATGATAGGCGCCGTCACCGGCTTCTTCTGTAACAGCCAGGCAAGCGCGATATGAACGCGCGGAACCCCATGCTTTTCCGCGATTTCCGCGACCCGCTCCACGACCCGTCGATCGGTTTCAGTTGTCGCATCGTACTTGCTTTTCGCGATTTGATCGGTTTCGGAACGAAGCGTGCTTTCCGACGACCAGTCACGCGTCAATCTTCCGGATGCGAGTGGACTATACGGGATCACCCCGATCTTCTCCTCGCGGCAGAGCGGCAGCATCTCCCGCTCTTCTTCGCGGTAGATGAGGTTCAGGTGATCCTGCATCGAGACGAAGCGGGTCCACCCATGCTTCTCGGCGACATGCAGCGCCTTCTGGAACTGCCACGCGAACATGGCGGAGGCGCCGATGTATCGGGCCTTGCCGGCCTTCACCACGTCATGCAGCGCTTCCATCGTCTCCTCGATCGGGGTGTCGTAATCCCAGCGATGGATCTGGTAGAGGTCCACGTAATCTGTCCCAAGCCGCTTCAGGCTTTTGTCGATCTCGCTCAGGATCGCCTTGCGCGACAGCCCGGCGCCATTCGGTCCGTCGTGCATTTTGCCGTGCACCTTGGTGGCGATGACGACCTCGTCCCGATTCGCGAAGTCCTTCAACGCGCGTCCAAGGATCTCCTCACTCGTCCCCAGGGAATAGACGTTGGCGGTATCGAAGAAATTGATCCCCAGCTCGAGGGCTTTCTTGATGATCGGCCGGCTGTTTTCCTCGTTCAGCACCCATTTGTGAATCCAACGTTCCGCGTCCCCGAATCCCATGCAACCGAGGCAGATTCGAGACACGTCCATTCCGGTGTTTCCTAGCTTCGTGTATTCCATGTGACCTTCCTCTCTTTCCATCACCTGCGTTGAAACCGTCTATGAGGTTACCGTGCTCGGGCGCATTCATCAAGATGGCGTATTCACCGTTCGATGATTGGAAAGATCAGACGAGACGGATGCGCCACATCATGAAAGATGCGATTGATCACCGGTCGGTATTGGCCAGCCGCTAGCATTCGCTTCTGCATTGTGCTCTCCTTTCAGGTCTATTAGGAATTACGTTGTCGCGCGCGGCACGAGCTTGATCGTCGCCGCTCGCGCCTCAGGCGCCACCATGGGGTCAACGTAGCGTGCGCCGTAGCGGCGGTACTTGGTGTGGTACATGGCGTCGATCTGGTCGTTGATGCCAGGGTCGGTTTCCTCCACGAAGGTGACGTCCTTTTCGACGCCGCCAGCCCGGATGTGGCCTTCGTGGCGCGCCTGGGTGCCACGGAACCAGGCGGCGTCGGAACCCTTGTAGGATCGGACGTAGAGGTCGGAGAGCGTCCCGGCGAAGAGCAATAGCGCGGCGAACATGAGGGTGTAGCCGTCCACAACCCACAGCAGCCCGGTCATACCGCCGCCCAGATCGCGCCCGATC
>DASXQN010000001.1:0-13567 GCA_036507155.1 Anaerolineales bacterium | reverse complement strand
GATCCCGGCAAGCCGCGTCAGAGGACTGCCGGCCATCGCCCGGAAACCGGTGACCTTGGGCTGCTCGTGCGCCAGCAGCAGTTTTTCCTCCCAGGCGCGCGGCCGGTCCAACCGGAAGGGTTGGATGGTTTCGTCCGGAGGCAGCGCGCCGAGCAGAACCAGGCCGCGTTTCGCGGTCGCATTCTCGGAATCCAGCTTGAGCGCGGTCTGCAAACAGTAGATGCGTTCCTTGGTCGTGTCCACGGCCGCGCTCATCCACACCCAGTAGGTGGCGTTGCTCTGATCCGCTTTGAGCAGCAGCGTCAGCAATTCCTTGGCGCGGGCCCTGTCGCCGCGTTTGAGCGCTTCGATAACGTCCTGGAACATCAGATCGTCGGCCATGATAGGAGTTTAGCATAAAATGCTGGGGCACTTCCAGCGCGCCAAACCTTGCACGAGCATGTCATTAACGGGTATGCGCAAGCCGCCCGCGTCCGACGATCACCGGCGGCGCGTGCTACGTTCCCCCGAACTTATTCGTGAAACTCCTCGACCTGATAGATGCTGACCTCCAACGGCCTGCGGCGCCACAGCGTTGGCTCGGCACCCATTTTGCCGCACAGGCTGTTCATGAATTGCGCCGGATCGGGAAGTTTTGTCCAGACTTGCGGCAGGTAAGTGGCGCGCAGCTGGCCGTCGCGCAGGATGACGCCATCCACATCCGGACGCAGCTTTCGTAGCAGGTCTTCGGCGGAGTCGTAAAGCAGCGGGATCGGGTCGCTCAGGCGCGAGATCTCGATCCGAATGCCGTTTAGTTCGCCTTCGCTGACCGGAGGAAAGCGATAATCGTAACGCGCCACCCCGGCGGCGTGCTGCTGCACGTCCACTGCCAGCGGCTGACGCGCCTCGAGCGCGCCGATGCAGCCGCGCAGGCTTCCGTCCTCGGTCAGCGTGACGAACGAAGCCCCGTCAGTGCGCAGGCGCGGGCTCAACGCGGTGAGATCCAGCGCAGCCGGCTGCAGTCCGCGCACCACCATTTCGAAGGCCGCGCGTGCCAGTCCCAAGAGAGTCGATTTTTCTTCGTCTGTCAGGAGATCTGCGCGCATTTCTTCTCCCACCCTGGACCGGCTCGCGCTTACTTCGTCAGCTTCCAATACCCCCGATTGTGATAAACGAGTGGCAGCCCGTCTTCATCGCCGGCGATTGCCACCACTTCGGCCAGGTACAACGTGTTCATTCCCACCGGAAAGGATTGCACAACGCGGCAATCCAGGCGCGCCAACCCCGCTTTCAGCGCCGGCGAACCGGTGAGGAGCGTCTCGACCTCCAAACCGGCGAACCGGTCAGGCACTTCCTCGGTCCTGCCTGCGAACAATTCTGAGATATGCTGCTGTTCCGCGGAGAGAATGGTGACCGCGAACGCGCCGGAGGCCTGGACCAGCTGGTGGGTGCGGCCTTCGGAATGCAGAGAGATGACGACCAACGGCGGTTCGAGTGATACTGAAGTGAACGAACTGACCGTCATGCCGTGCCGGTCGGCGCCGTGCGCGGCGCTGACGATCGTCACACCGGAGGTCCAGGCGCGCATCAGCCTGCGCAGGTGTTCGGCATCAAGCGTCATGATCGGCGTCTCCATCGTGCTGTCCATCATAATTTGGAGAAGGTGGAGCGTCAAGGCAAGAATTCGACCGCCAAACCACACGCCTGCGGCACGGCGAACAAGGCTTTGGCGGGCTTTTTTACCCAATAAATGACCAGTCCCACGGAGGCGGATCCAGACGTGCGGATGCCATGCAAATGGGGCATGCCGTTACCTTTGCTATTTACGGTATCTGGAGTACTATTTTCAATGAAAATGGAGAGCATTTCTCCCGATTCCGCATCTTCGCCATCGGTGCAGCCGCGCCGGCGACCGATCGCTCCACGCCGACCACGTCCTGCCAACGTCTTCTGGTCCACTTTGGGCATCGGCGTCCTGCTCGCGACCCTGTTCACGGCCTGGACCCCCACCAGCCTCTTCGCCACCAACTTTTCCGAACAACTCAGCCTGATCCTGACACCGCCGGCCGGCGCGCCCAATCCGCTCGTCACGCCGCAACCGCAGCTGCGGATCGGAATCGTGGCCGGTCACTCCGGCAATGACTCGGGCGCGGTCTGCCGCGACGCCACCGGCGAGGTCACCCTCACCGAGGCGGAAGTCAATCTGAAGATCGCCAGCCTGGTACAGAAAAAACTGGTGGAGCTCGGCTTCCAGGTGGACCTGCTGAACGAGTTCGACACGCGCCTGAACGGTTACCGGGCCGTTGCGCTGGTCTCCATCCACAACGATTCCTGCGATTACGTCAACGACCAGGCCACCGGCTTCAAGGTGGCTTCGTCGATGGACACCCGCGACGTCAACCGCGCGACGCGCCTGACGGCCTGCCTGATAGACCGCTACGCGCGCGCCACGAACCTGACCTACCACGCGGGCAGCATCACGGCCGACATGCGCGAGTATCATGCCTTCTCGGAAATCGATCCCAACACGATCACGGCCATCATCGAAACCGGCTTCTTGAATCTCGACCGCCAGATCCTGACCACGCAAACAGACCGCGTGGCGGACGGCGTGGTGCAGGGCATCTTGTGCTTCATCAACAATGAGAACGTCGAACCGACGCCGGCTCCCACCTTTGCGCCATGAAAGAGACCAACTCTCGCAATGCGAATCGAAGCGCAAAGCCGTCCGCCGGCCGGAGGATTACGCGCCGCCGTGCGCAGGCATTGCCACTGTTCATGTTTGGGTCAGCTTGCGCGGCAGTGTTCGCGCTGGCTGCCTGGTCCGCGGTGCATAATCCGGCGCTGGCAGCTCTGATGAGTCCCGCGCCGGTTTCGGCGCCGATGCACGCGCGCTCGTTCGCGCAAGCGCCGATCGCCAAGCCCACGTACACCGCGACTGCGCTGTCTGTGGAAGCGCCGGCCACGCAGACGCTGCCGAGCGCGACCGCGGAGGAGTTCGCAGCGGAAATCCTTCCGCCTGCGGAGATCGTGGCCGAGATCGTGGAAGATACGCCCATGCCCGCGCAGGACGATTCGGACTCGGACAAGGCCGTGCCCGCAAGCGACGATGTCATCGTCGCGTCTTACCGCGGGACTCAATACATCCTGGTGGATATTACCGACCAGCATCTGTACGCGTATGACAACGACCTGATCGTGTACAGCTTTGTGGCCTCGACCGGGATGAACAATGCCACCAGCACCGGCACGTTCAGCGTGCTGGACAAGATCCCCAGCGCATACGGTTCCACCTGGGATATCTGGATGCCGGATTGGCTCGGCATCTATTGGGCCGGCGGACTCGAGAATGGCATCCATGCCCTGCCAATCCTGTCGAACGGGGCCACGTTATGGGCCGGCTTCCTGGGCCGGCCTATCTCCTATGGCTGCGTGGTGTTAGGTACTTATGAGGCAGAATTGCTTTACGATTGGGCTGAGATCGGGACCACCGTGGAGATCCAATGGTGAGCTCGAACCCTAAGGACGTGTGCTATGGATGATCAATCCGTCGAGTCCCGCAAGGCAGTTGCAAAAGCGCGCGAGTCGATGCGCATCGGTGACCACGCGGAAGCGCGCGTCTGGGCCGAGCGTGCCGCCGAGCTCGCGCCCGGGACCGAAGATCCGTTGCTGCTCCTGGCCGCGGTGGCAAGCCCGCAGGAAAGCGTCGAGCTGCTCAAGAAGGCGCTGATGATGAATCCGGACAGCCCGCGCGCACGTAGAGGCTTGCAGTGGGCCAGGCAGCGGCTCGGCGAAGCGCCTCCGACGCGCGCCCTGTCTTTGATCGCCGCCCAGCCCCCTCGTCCCGCGCGCCGCGCATCAAAGCGGCGCAGCCCGATCTTTCCGGCACTGCTCTTCACACTCGGCTGCATCGTGATCGCGTTCGCGGCGTGGTCAGCAAGCACCTCCCCCGCGCTGGCCGCGATGCTGAGTCTGGGTGGAGGTGTGCAGGCCGCGCCTGCCGTTCATCCGCAATCGTGGGCGCACGCGGAGATCGACAAGCCGACGCAGACTTTGATGTCCGTGTCCGGACTGCAGCTCGCGACCGCGACGAGCACTTTCCCGCTGCCCGATCTGCCGACGGAGGTCGCGCCGCCTGGTCCGACGGAAACACAAGTTGTAGCCGCGGTCGTCCCGCAGCTGCCCTCGAGCGAGGACCTGTCGGCCGGTCCCGGGCTGGCCGATTCGCTGGAACTTCCCAACCCTCAGCCTGCCGTTGACATTCCCGATCTGCCCGCGCCCGCCCTTCCAGGACCTTCGGCCGACGATCCCGCTCCGCTGGACCCCGCGCCCGTCGACCCCGCTGTAGTACTCCCGACAGAAACACCCGGCGTGATGTACGCGGAGATCGTCGCGGATACGCCCACGTCCGTGTACGTGGCGCCGACGGCCGCGGCCTTCGAACCCGCGCCCGTGCCCGGCGGCGGCTACGGCGAGCGCTGGATCGACGTGGACCTCTCGCAGCAACGCGTGTACGCGTACGAAGGCGACAGCGTCGTGAACGCATTCATCGTGTCGACCGGCACGTGGCAGACGCCCACAGTGACCGGACGGTACAAGGTCTGGATCAAACTGCGCTCCACCACCATGGCGGGGCCGGGTTATTACCTCACCAACGTTCCATTCACCATGTATTTCTATAAAGGCTACGGCCTGCACGGCACCTACTGGCACAACAACTTTGGCACGCCGATGAGTCACGGCTGCGTCAACCTGAGCATTCCCGATGCGGAGTGGCTGTATGACTGGGCCTCGGTAGGCACGCTCGTCAACGTGCATTATTAAGATCGACGGATTGGCGAGGCATGACCGTGCAAACCCACGCGCCATGGTAAAGAATCTCAACGCGAATTTCGCGAAAAGGCGAATGTCGCGAATTCTCAAGAACATTTCGTGGAATTCGCTCAATTCGCGCCTTTCGCGTTCCAACACTGCTGCTGCAATAATCTATACGGGTCCAGGTATTGCCCAGACTCAATGAATCGACAGATAGTCGTACGATGAAAATCCGGGATGCATTTTCGCGCCGTGACTTTCTCAAATTAGGCGGCTCGGGACTCCTCAGCCTGCTCGTGCCGTGGCCGCTGCTGGACGCGTTCCCGCCCGATCAACAGGGCCGCGTCATTTCCGCCATCTTGTGGGTGTATGACCAACCCTCCGTCAAGGGCAAGCGCGTCAAAATGTACTGGCGCGACCTGATCCTTCCGATCACGAACGTCACGATCAGCGACGACGAACAAAATCCTCACAACCGCGTATGGTACGAGATAGGCACGGAAGGCTTCGCGTATTCGGCCAATCTGCAACCCGTGCGCACACTCCTCAATCAACCAATTTACGATATTCCCGTATCCGGCGCACTCGCAGAAGTGACAGTGCCGTATACCGACGCGCTCGAAAAACCGGACAAGACTTCCAGAGCCGGATACAGAATGTATTACGAGACGGTCCATTGGGTGATGGGCACTGCCATCGATGCCGCCAGCGGCAAGGTCTGGTATCAGGTGCTGGACGACAAATGGAAGGTGCGGTACTACGCGCCGGCCGAGCACCTGCGCATCATCCCGGACGAGGAGCTGGTCCCGTTATCGACGGAGGTCCCGGACGAGAAGAAGCGCATCGAGGTGAGCCTGGATGAACAAATCCTGTCCGCGTACGAATATGACAATCCGGTGTATGTCGCGCGGGTCGCTACCGGTGCGGTCCTGCGGATGGGCACCTATCACACACCGCGCGGACTGTTCATGACGTATTACAAGCGCCCGACGCGCCACATGGCCGCCGGGGATATCACCGCCAGCGGATTCGATCTACCAGGTGTGCCGTGGGTGATGTACATTACCGAAAGTGGTATCTCGCTCCACGGCACCTACTGGCACAACGACTTCGGCCGGCCGCGCAGTCATGGCTGCATCAATCTGACGCCTGCGGACGCCAAATGGCTGTACCGCTGGACGACGCCCGCCGTGGCGAAAGGGCAGGAATTCGCGTACAAGTCCAAAGGCACGCAGGTACTTATTCAGGACTAACTTGAAACGGGAATCTAAACGCGAATGACGCGAATAGGCCGAATCACGCGAAAAAGGCAAATCGTTTCGCGAGATTCGCACAATTCGCGCTTTTCGGGTTTTGTTTTTTTGCTGCTCCGAAGGGGCTGTGCCCCGTCCTGCGACGGGCCACCCGCTCGCTCCGCTCGGGGTGCTTCGCAAAGCCCGTCTTGGAGCAGAGGTGCGTGAATCTTTACGATCTCAGCGGCAAGCGCTGTTAATAGCCTGATAAGCCCGTTGCCTGCGTTTCCCCTGTTCGTGGTAAAAATATGCCAGCATGAATATCGATCTTTCGCGCCGCGATTTCCTGAAACTGGCCGGCGCAGGCGCATTGGGCGCGGCGCTGTCCGAATTGCGCCTCGAGCGCGCGTTCGCCGCGTCGCCCAAGCAGGGTCGCGTCACCCTCAGCGGTATTCCGATGTATGAAGAGCCCTCCTTCAAGGCGCGCAAACTGCACCTGTTCGGCAAGGACGAGACCGTGAGTATTAACGGCGAGCAGGAAGGCGAGGAGGGCAATCCGTACAATACGACCTGGTACGAGGTCAACGGGGAGGGATACAGCTACTCAGGCTGGATCCAGCCGGTCGACACGCTCTATCAGCGTCCGAATTTCGACATACCGGAGTCCGGCCAGGTCGGCGAGATCACCGTCCCATTCAGCGATACACGCCTCGACCCGACCGTCTACTCGAAACGCGGCTACCGCATCTACTATGGCAGCACGCACTGGGTGACGAAGACCATCGTCATTCGCGAGGAGAAGAGCATCTGGTACGAGATCTTCGATTCGCATGCACAGCAGTATTACTATGTGCCGCACTACAACATGCGGCTGGTGCCCGACGACGAACTTACCCTCCTGTCGCCCGAAGTGCCCGAAGCGGAGAAGCACATCGAGATCGACCTGACCACGCAACTTGTCACCGCTTTCGAAGGGGATCAAGCGGTTTTCTCGTCGCGCTGTTCAAGTGGCACGAAAGGCACGCGCACCCCAGAAGGCGAGTTTCGCACCTATCACAAGGGCGCCTCCATCCACATGACCAACGAAGGCGATGCGGAAGCGCACGTTTACAACCTGCCCGGTGTGCCATGGTGCACGTTCTTCACCAGTGAGGGCGTGGCGCTGCACGGCACCTACTGGCATAACGACTACGGCCGCCCACGCAGCCACGGGTGCGTGAACCTGCCATCAGAGGCCGCCAAATTCATTTATCGCTGGACCCGGCCCCATGTCCCGCCTGACACGGATTATGTGCACCTGCCCGGCGAGGGCACGCTTGTCAACGTATTTCATTCCGCATAAGAGGAGCGATCATGCATTCGGTCTTTCAACACCAGAGTTATCTCTTGAAACGGCAGGTCTTCGCGCTCACCGGAAAGTTTCGCTTTTACGATCCATCCGGCAACCTGGTCATGTTCAGCGAGCAGAAGATGTTCCGCCTGCGCGAGGACATCCGCGTCTACGCGGACGAGGCCAAGAGCCAGGAAGTATTGACGATCAAGGCGCGCCAGATCATCGACTTCTCCGCGGCCTACGACGTGCTGGACAGCGCGACGCAGCAGAAGGTGGGTGCGCTGCGGCGCAAGGGTCTGCGTTCGCTCTTGCGCGATGAATGGGAAGTGCTGAATGCGAGCGACCAGATCACCGGCCGCTTGTTCGAAGACAGCATGCTCCTGGCGCTCATGCGCAGGCTGGTCCTGGGCTGGCTGTTGCCGCAAAACTACGACGTGACCATAGACGGGACGCGCGCTGCCGATCTGCGCCAGCGCTTCAACCCGTTCCAATACCAACTCGATCTGGACCTGAGCATTGATCCCGCCAGGCGGCTGGACCCGCGCCTCGCCGTCGCAGCCGCGATCCTCCTGGCCGCCATCGAGGGAAGACAGGAATAATTTTGATTGTAGGGGCGCAGCACGCGTGCCCGCAAGGGTATGCTGCGCCCCTACGGAGTCCGATGCCCCGCCAACCTCTCTTCGCCGGCCTGGTCCTCGACGAATCAGGCAATCTCGCAGAATCCGCCGAGGTGGGCGGCGAGCCGTGCTACGTCGTGAACGACGCCGGCTTCCGGCGCCACATCCCGTCCGAGCAGGTCGACCGGCAGGTTCTGAAGAAGCTGGCGGAACTGATGCAGGGCAGCGAAGGCGTGATCTCCGAACAGACGGCCAAAATGCTCGGCCAGGACGACATCTTCACCAAGGCTATGATCGAACAGCAGCTGAAGAACATCGACCAGCAGTTTGACAAGCTCATGGAGGCCGGCATCCCGGAGGCGGGGCGCGCCTACCTGGGCATGCTCGGGTTCAAGGTGGTCATCGATCATCATGGCGAGGTCGTGCGCGTGGAGCAGCCGTCCGCACCCGGCGGCGAGGGCGAGGAAGAGTAGGCCGCTCTACATTGATATAAAACACCGGCTGGGATAAAATGAACCCGCCGGTGTTTTTTGATCGCGATCGCTCGTGCGGTTGCGAAGGGACGGTGAAAAATGAACTCGCCGCGGCGCACTGGGAACCAGGCAAGGGGATAACGCATGGATTACACGGTGGTCCATGACCCTCAGGCCGATCTGATCATCGCAACTGCCGGGGGCCAGTGGGAGGCGGAGAAGGATGATGCCATGATCTGGCAGGTCGTCGAGATGATGCGCGCAACCGGCACCCGCAAGGTGCTGGTCGACATTCGCACCCTCAAGAACATCGACCTCTCGATCCTGCGCCTGTATGAACGCGCCCGAATGCTTCAGGAACGCCGCGATGAACTTGCGCTGGCGTCGGTGAGAGCTGCGCTGGTCTACCCTACCAGTGAGAAGAAGCAAACCGAGAACTACCGTTTTTTCGAGACCGTGGCTCGCAATCGGGGTTTGCCGTACAGGCTTTTCGGCGATTACGAGGAAGCCATCGTCTGGCTCTCGTCCAATTGATTATTTCCCCTTCATCCGCATTCCAAGAAAGGCGACCGCGCAATGAGTGAAACCACCGAAACGAAAGGTCAGCTTAGCTGGTTTTGGATCCTCCCGATCTCCCTCGTCCTGCCCGCCTATCATTTGTTGATCTTCGCCCTGCGCTTCGGCAGGATCGATACGGTGCTGATGCAGAGCATCGTCTTCGTGCCGGCCGGTATCCTCGAAGGCTACTTCCTCATTTACTGCCTGCGCAAAGCAACAGCACAGCGACAATGGCGCAGCACGTTGATGGGCTTCGTCATCGGTTTCATGTTCGCGTTCTTTGGCAGCTTGCTCCTGCCGCTGGTACTGCCCCCGTGGTTTGGTGCGACGATCGGTGGCGCCCTGCCCTGGGTGCTGTGCACGTGGATCGGTTACCGCCGCGAATCCGGGTACGAGAAAAAGCCGTAGCATGGCCGTCCTCAAGCCCGGCGAATACGACGCTACACTGAACGGCATTCGCATCCATTACTCGGTGCGCGGCTCGGGTCCGCCGCTGCTTGCGCACTCGGGCGGGCCGGGCATGGACGCGCGCGGCTGGGACGACTTCGCCGGCCTCGACCGGTATTTCTCGATCATCGCCATTCACCCGCGCGGCTCCGGCCTCTCAGATCCCGCGCCCGGCGACGCCTACCTGCTCCCCGATTACGCCGCGGATCTCGAGGCGCTGCGCGTGCATCTGGGCCTGGAGAAACCGGCGCTGATCGGCTGGTCCCACGGAGGCATGGTGGCGCAGGAATATGCCATCACATATCCGGACGCCCTCTCCAAATTGATCCTGTTCGACACGTCCGCATATTTCGGCGAGTTCCTGGGCGACGTTGAAGCTGCGGTGCAGGCTTTCAAAGTGGAGCCGTGGTATCCAGAATCGCTGGCAGCCTTGAAAAAGGAATGGGCCGGCGAGTACGAAACGGACGAGGACATGCGTCGTTTATGGGTGCAGGAGATGAAATTCTATTTCAAGGACTTCAACCGCAATGCGGAAGCCTACGGCGAACGCACGCAGGGCCTGCCGCTGCGCATGCTGCCGCTCAAGGTCTTCAACGACCGCGAAGCGCCCACCATGGACCTGCGCCCGCGTCTAAAGGCCATACTCGTTCCGACGCTCATCATCGTCGGCCGCCACGATTTCATCACCAACGTCGCCATGGCCGAAGAAATGCAGAAGCATATTCCGAACGCCCGCCTGGAGATCTTCGAAGACTCCGGCCATTTTGCGCTGGTGGAGGAGCCGGACAAGTTTCGCGAGCTGGTGCGCGCCTTCGCCATCGGCCAGGCGGACCGATAAGCCAGGGCGTCCACAGCCATGCTATACTTTTCACAGCACAACCGTTGAGCGAATCGAAAGGAGACCGAGATGACCGAGAGCGTTTATAAAGTGATCGAGCTGGTGGGGACGAGCACCGAATCCTGGGAGAAGGCCGCAGCGGCCGCCGTGGCAACCGCCTCCAAGAGCCTGAAAGACCTGCGCATCGCCGAGGTTTTGCAACTCGACATGCAGATCGAAGACGGCAAGGTGGCTCACTACCGGGCCAAACTGAAGTTGTCCTTTAAGTATCATACGGACGGCGATTAGCAGATGGGCGTGGCGCCTCGGCGCCACGCCCATTCTTTATCTGCCGAGGCACCCAAGATGATCAACGCCCAATTGATGGCCGATCACTTCGCCCTCAGCTTGCGCGCCATCCGCAGCCAAACCGAAGGCCTGACGCACGCCGAATCGCTGCTGCAGCTTCCCTTCCGCGGCAACTGCATGAACTGGACGCTCGGTCACGTGTTGCTCTGCAGGGAAGAGCTCTTCGATCTGTTGAGTGCGCCGCGCATCTTCGCGGACGACGCGTTCGCGCGCTATGACCAGGGGTCTGCGCCGATTACGCAGGATGAGCCGGGCGTCATCCATCTCGAGGAGCTGCTGGAGCTGTTGGATGAGCAGGCCCCGCGGCTCAGCGAGCTGATCGTCAACACCAGCGAAGAGACGTATGCGACCGAAGTGCAGGTCGGAGAAAATAAGCGCACGATCGCGCGTCGGGTATTGTTTTACTTCTTTCACGAATCCACGCATGTGGGCGAATTGAGCATCCTGCGCCAGCTGGCTGGCAAGGATGATCAAGTGATCTAATCGCGTACACCGGGGAGAAAAAAATGGCACAGGCCGGCAATCCTCCTCTGGACATAGAAACGCTTCTGTCGAGCCTGGCAAGCGAAGATTTCTGCTACGTGACCACCACCGGCCGCGTGACCGGACGACCGCACGAGATCGAGATCTGGTTCGGCGTGCAAGGCAGCAACTTGTACCTGCTCTCCGGCGGCGGAGAGGGCGCGGACTGGGTGAAAAACATGCGCGCGCAGCCAGCCGTCACAGTGCGGATCGGAGAGCACACATTTATCGGCTCGGCCCGCGTCGTGAGCGACCTGCAGGAAGATGCACTGGCGCGGCGTTTGCTGGCCACTGAATACCAGGGCTGGCGCGAAGGCCGCAAGATGACCGAATGGGCGCGCACCGCCCTGCCGGTTGCGATCGACATAGAATCCTTACAAGGAATCTCAAAGGTTACGACAAAGTCTCAAGGGCACAAAGACACCAATTAATAAAGATCGGTGTCTTCGAGTCTTAGTGACTTGGTGGTCAACCTTCGGACCGTCCATTCAAGGAGAATAATTCATGGCTACAAAGAGTACCGGAAAACCGCGCGCCCTGGTCACCGGTGCCTCCTCAGGCATCGGCGCCGCGTTCGCCGAACGCCTGGCGCGTGACGGTTATGATCTCGTGCTCGTCGCCCGCCGCCGGGACAAGCTGGACGAGCTCGCGCAGAAGCTGCACGCGGAGCACAACGTCGAGGTCGAGGTGCTGGTCGCCGACCTCAGCCGGCACGACGGCCTGCGCGCGGTCGAAAAGCGCATCGCTGCCCACTCGGCCCTTGAGATGCTCGTCAACAACGCGGGCTTCGGCGGGTATATGCCGTTCGTCGAACTCGAACCCGACCGCGCCGAGGAGTTGATCAACCTTCAGGTCCTGGCCGTGGCGCGGCTGACGCGCACCGCCCTGCCGGGCATGCTCGCGCGCGGCAAAGGCGCGATCATCAACGTGTCCTCGCGGCTGGGCTTCAGCCGGTCGCTGGGATCGGACCCGCTGCCCAAGCGCGCCACGTATGCCGGCACGAAGGCCTTTATCAACACGTTCACGCAATTGCTGCAAAGCGAGCTGCAGGGGACGGGCGTGCAGGTCCAGGCGTTGTGCCCGGGCCTGGTGGCAACCGAATTCCACACGCACGTGGGCGCGGACCCCAGCCGCTTCCCCGCCGCAATCGTAATGCAACCTGAGGATGTTGTGCAGGCGTCTCTGGCAGCGCTTAAGCTCGGCGAGGCGATCTGTGTTCCCGCGCTCGAGGACGCTGACCTGCTGGCCAGGATCCAGGACGCCGAGCGCCAATTCTTCGAAGCCAGCCGCAGCGGAGCGATCGCGACGCGCTACAAGGCGTGATGCTTACGATGGTCCCTGCCCTGCGTAAGTCTCCACACCGCGGCCGCGAAGCGTCCATCCAAGACAAGGAATAAATCATCGGACGCTGACAAACGCAGATCAACGCTGACAAGTGCCCGAGAGGGTATGAATTGCTTTTATCAGCGTTTTCGGCGCTCGTCAGCGTCCAACACTCTTATGCCCCAACGCTTCTCCGCAGTGATCTTCAAAGTCGGTATCAACCCGTGCGTGGACGTGCCGGCGCGCATCAGCGTCGCCCTGGACAGAAAAGGCTACATCCCCGTCAAAGGCACGCTCAACGGCCACGCGTTCAAGGCTGGACTGGTCTCTCTTGGCAACGGCCGCCACCGCCTGTATATCAATGGCCCGATGCGCAAGACAGCCGGCGTGGACACGGGCGATAAGGTCACCGTTGTTCTGGACTACGATCCTCAGCCTCGCCGACTGCCCATCCCGGGGAAGTTCAAACAATCGCTGGGCGCAAACCCGAAGGCAAAGCGAGCCTGGGATGATCTCACCGCGACGAGGCGAAAGGAAATATTGAGTTATCTGAACCACCTCAAGCAGCCGGAGAGCCTGGAGCGAAATATCGCGCGGACCATGAAACACTTGTTATCTCCAGAGTCAGGCGCCTCCATGTGGAGGCAGAAGAAATGAGCGACGTTCACGAGCGCTTAATCGCGTTGCTGGATCAGGAAGGCGCGCTCTATCGCGTCATCGAACATGAAGCGGAGGGCCGCACGGAATCGATCGCCCGGATCCGCGGGAACAGAATCGAGCAGTCGATAAAATCGATCGTGGTGCAGGTCCGGCTGAGTCGGAAAGAGAATAGCTATTGCCTGGTCAACGTTCCCGGCGATTGCCGGGTGGACCTGCACGCGATCCAGGCGCTGCTGCAGGCGGACAGCGTCGCCATTGCCAGGCGCGAAAAGGCCGAGGAGCTGACGGGTTGTGTCGTCGGCGCGATCCCTCCCTTTTCGTTCAGCGACCAGCTCCCCGTACTGGCCGATCCGCTC
The DNA here is from genome assembly GCA_036507155.1 of Anaerolineales bacterium. Taxonomy (GTDB): domain Bacteria; phylum Chloroflexota; class Anaerolineae; order Anaerolineales; family Villigracilaceae; genus DASXQN01. Next base: position 66 of record DASXQN010000001.1, on the reverse strand, counting down.
ATCCAGGAAAATGAAGACGTGGTGTTCAACGCCGGCCGGCTGGACCGCTCGATCTTTATGAAATCC